>JBQCFR010000365.1:0-3064 GCA_051958885.1 Tsuneonella sp. | reverse complement strand
CCCGAGCCGACAATGGCGACGCGATAGTGCTCAGGCACCGACTTCCCCCTCAAAGCATCGGCGCGAACCCGTTCTGTTTGCCCCGCATCATACGGAACCGCCGCGGTTTCGCTACCCCCAATCGCCGTCCCGATTGCCGGCTTCAACTCACGCTGCTAGCCGGGCGCGATGGTCCAAGGAAAGGAAAAAGTCGACGGCCGCCCGCGCGCAGGCCTGGTGGTCCTCGCGCTCGCCGCTGCGGCCGCGCTCGCCGGGATCGCGTACAGCGCCTGGCACGGCGACAAGGCGGCTGAGCCGAGCGCGGAGGCCGCGAGCCAGGCCGCGCTCACGATCGAGCAGCTCAAGGCCAAGGCCGACGCCAACCCGCGCGATTCGCAGGCGTGGCAGGCGCTCGCCGCGGCCTACATGCAGAACGAAGACTATCCCGACGCCTCGCGCGCCTGGCGCCAGGCGATCGAGGGCGATCCCACCAACGCCGCGTTGTGGTCGGCGCTGGGCGAAGCGCGGGTCTACGAATCGCGCGAGGCGAGAATGCCGCCGGGTGCGGCCGAGGCGTTCGCCAAGGCCATCGCGCTGGATCCCACCGAGCCGCGCGCGCGCTATTTCCTAGCGGTGAAGAAGGACCTTGAAGGCGATCACCAGGGCGCGATAAATGATTGGCTGAAGCTTCTTGCCGACACGCCGCCGGGCGCGCCGTGGGCCGGCGATCTGCGGCGCACGATCGAGCAGGTCGGCAAGATCAACAAGATCGAGACCGACAGCCGGATCGCCGCGGCGGTCAAGCAGCGCCCGCAGCCGGCGCTCAGCGGCGGCAATGCAATCCCGGGTCCGTCGGGCGACCAGATGGCGGCGGCGACCGCGATCCCACCCAGCGAGCAGCGCGGGATGGCCGAAGGCATGGTCGCGCGGCTCGAAGGGCGGCTCAAGGCCGATCCGAAGAACGTGGACGGCTGGGTCATGCTGATGCGCAGCCGGATGACGCTGGGGCAGCCGGACCGGGCGAAGCAGGCGCTGGCGAGCGCGCTCGCCGCCAATCCCGGCGATGCCGAGCGGCTGCGGCGGGAGGCGGCCGAGCTCGGCGTGAGCTGAGCCCTTGCGGATCATCTTCAGCCGCAAGGGATTCGACAGCGCGACCGGGGGAGGGCCCTCGCCGATCGTCGATGGACGGCCGGTAACGCTGCCGATCCCGACGAGCAGCGCCTCGCGCACGACGTACGGCGACCTGGGGCTGGGCGATCATGCCGCGTTGGCGAGCCGCGGACGCTACGGCAGCGAGAGCCCCTGCCATCACGACCCGATGTTCCTGCCCGGCGGCACCTGCCTGTTCGGCCAGTGCGGCGCGGCGCAGACGCACCTCGCGAACCGCGGCGTCGGGCCCGGCGACGTGTTCCTGTTCTTCGGCCTCTTCCGCGCGCCCGGCGAAAGGCCGCACCACCGCATCTTCGGCTACCTCGCGGTCGAAGAGGCGATCGGCCTCGCGGCTGCCACGTCCGCGCGCATCGCCGAGCTTGCCGAGGTGGGGCACCCGCACGCGCTCGGCATCCACGGGGCGAATGACACGATCTACCGGGGCAGCGGGCGGACGGCGGATCGGGCGAGCGATCTCCTCCGCCTGACGGTGCCAGGCGCCGCGCCCAGCACCTGGCGCCGCCCCGCGTGGCTGCGCCCGGGCGGGCTCAGCTACCACGACCGGCCGGAGCGATGGCTCTCCGGCAGGCGACTCGCGGCCTCCTCTCGCGGGCAGGAATTCGTTGCCGATAGCGGCCGACGGCAGGCGCCGCGCCTCTGGCTCGACTCGGTTCTTGCGGAAATCAAAGGCTGATTCACCGGATCGGCCCTGTGGGCAAATACGGCAGGACTCTGCATCCGCAATCTGGCACATAGGCCCGCGCAATGCGTCGAACGCCGCCTGACGCTTCGGGTCGAGATGGAGGCGGCGGCGCTCGGCGCATTGCACCGCTCGCCGCGCCTCATCACATTTGAGTGTTGCGCGCACATTGGAATGTGATAGAGCTACGGAATGAGCAGCCCCATCATCGAGCGCGTCCGCCTTCTCATCTCCGAGGGAGCGATGTCGCGCAGCGCCCTTGCCCGTGCCGCGGGCCTCCACGCCAACTCCCTGCGCGAGTGCCTCGAGCCGCGCTGGAACCCGACCGCGGACACGCTCGCCAAGCTCGATGCGTTTCTCTCCGCCAACGACGACCGCCCGGTGGTGGTGTCGGCGGAGGAGATCATCGACGAAGCGCGCAACGGGCGGATGTTCATCCTGGTCGATGACGAGGACCGCGAGAACGAGGGGGATCTCATCATCCCGGCGCAGATGGCGACGCCCAACGCGATCAACTTCATGGCCACGCACGGGCGCGGGCTGATCTGCCTCGCGCTCACCCGCACGCGTGTCGAGCAGCTCGGGCTCGACCTGATGAGTTCGAAGAACCGCACCCGCCATGAAACGGCCTTCACTACCTCGATCGAGGCGCGCGAGGGCGTGAGCACGGGCATCAGCGCGGCCGACCGCGCGCGCACCGTCTCGGTGGCGATCGACGGCACCAAGACTCGCGATGACATCGTCACGCCGGGGCACGTGTTCCCACTCGTCGCGCGCGACGGCGGCGTGCTCGTGCGCACCGGCCATACCGAGGCGGCGGTCGACATCTCGCGGCTAGCCGGGCTCAACCCCTCGGGCGTGATCTGCGAGATCATGAACGAAGACGGCACGATGGCGCGGATGGAGGATCTCGTCCGCTTCGCGCGGCTGCACGACCTCAAGATCGGCACGATCCGCGACCTGATTGCCTACCGCCGCCGGCACGATCACCTGATCGAGCGGCGCGAGGAGCGCCGCTTCACCAGCCGCTGGGGCGGCGATTGGCAGGCAATCGAGTTCTACAACAAGGCGACAGGCGACGCGACGCTGGCGCTGGTCTCGGGCGCGATCGATCCCGACAAGCCCACGCTGGTGCGCATGCATAGCCTCGCGCTGTTTCCGGACGTATTCGGCGAGCAGGGCCAGCGCGCGAGAATGATCGAGCGCTCGATGCAAGCGATCGCCGAGGAAGGCTCG
>JBQCFR010000364.1:0-14941 GCA_051958885.1 Tsuneonella sp. | reverse complement strand
ACGCTCGCCGCACCGGCAAGAGCAAGCATGAAAAGTTTGCGAAAAGTCATGTCGCCGGCAATAATCTCACGTTCGTTGGAGCGATGCGGAAACCCGATCGGCTTTGCGCCGTTCCAGCGCAATGGCCGTGAATCCCTGGTTAACCGAGAAAGGGTTTGCCTGGGGTTTGATTCGAATCTAAGGGTTCCCGCCAGCCGGGACGCGTAGAACATAATGACCCGGCCGGCCCGCGCCGGGTCATCGGGGATCCGGCAGGCCGCTCGGGCCGTCGTTTCCGATGGTCCGCCAGGGCGGACAGCGATGTTTTGATCGGCGGGTTAGCTCCCGCCGGGAGAAGGCCGGGCGGCAGCCCGGTCTGTTGAATGGAGAGATGCGACTGAATGGCCTACGCTGACCAACAGATGAGCGGTAATCGCATTGTCGCGATCATCATCGTAGCGTTGATCCATGTCGCCGTCGGGTATGCCTTGATCACCGGGCTCGCCTACTCGGCGGCCAAGAAGCTGGTGGAGCGCGTAACCACGGTCGATATCGAGGAACCGCCGCCGCCCAAGGACGAGCCGCCGCCGCCGCCGCCGAAGGACACCGCGCCGCCGCCGCCGGTCGCGCCGCCGCCGCCGATGAACATTTCGGTCGCGCCGCCGCCGATCCAGACGCAGCCGACCATTCCGCCGCCGATGCCCCCGGTCCTGCGCGTGCCGCCGCCGGCCCCGGTCGCGCCGCCGCCGCCGCCGCCGCCCAAGTTCTCGCCGACGCCTGCGCAGCCGCGCGGCAACCCCGGGGCGTGGGCGAACACCAACGACTATCCAAGCCGCTCGCTGCGCGAGGAGAAGGAAGGCGTCACGCGCTTCACCGTCCAGGTAAGCGCCGATGGCCGCGTGTCCAGCTGCTCGGTCACCGGATCGAGCGGGACGCCCGAGCTCGACAGCACCACCTGTTCGCTGATCACCCGCCGCGCCCGCTTCAAGCCGGCGATGGACGGCAACGGTAATCCCACGACGGGCACCTGGTCGAGCGCGGTGCGCTGGGAAATCCCGAAATAATAGCGCGGGTCCGCCCGCGCGGCGGCTTCGCATCGAACGCCATTACAATGCAGTTTCAGTTGAGAGGACACTCGCAATGATCATCGAAATTCTTTCCGCCGCGGGTGCTTCCGCTGCGCCCCAGAACAAGTTCGGCTTCCTCGAAGCCCTCCAGCAGGGCGGTATCATCGCCTATTCGATCTTCACCGTGCTGGTGATCATGTCGGTCGGCTCGTTCTACATCCTGATCACGAAGTGGCTGGAGCAGCAGCGCATCCTCAACCAGTACAAGAGCATCCGCGCGGGCTTCTGGCGCGCGCCGACGCTGCGCGAGGGCGCCTCCAAGCTCGACAAGAACAGCGCGTGGCGCCAGCTGGTCGACGATGGCCTTTCCGCCGAAGAGGCGCACGGCAAGATGACCGACGCGATGGAAGCGCACGACTGGCTGCACGGCTCGCTCGCGCGCTCGGAAGCTTCGGTCAATGCGCGCCTTGCCGGCGGTCTGCCGTTCCTCGCCACCGTGGGTGCGACCGCGCCGTTCGTCGGACTGCTCGGTACGGTTATCGGTATCTACCGCGCGCTGATCGCCATTGGTCTCGCCGGTTCGGCCTCGCTCGACAAGGTCGCCGGTCCGGTCGGTGAAGCGCTGATCATGACCGCGATCGGTCTGCTGGTGGCGGTTCCCGCGGTGCTCGCGTACAACTGGCTGTCGAGCCGCAACAAGCGCATCGCCGAACTGATGTCGGGCTTCACCACCGACGTGCTCGCCAACATCAATTCGAAGGGTGCGGTGAAGCCGGCCGCGCTGACCACGACCTCGACCCAGCAGGCGGGCAAGGCCGCGTCGGCTCCGGCGACCAAGCCGGCGGCGACGACGACCACGACGACCACGCGCCCCTGATCGGCGCTTTCGGGGCCGCCGCGCGCGGCCCCGGTTCGTCCGCCCAAGTTTTGAAGATAGGATAACCCATGGCGATTTCGACAGGCGCAAGCGGCGACCGACCTCTGTCGGACATCAACGTCGTCCCGCTTACCGACGTGATGCTGGTTCTCTTGATCGTCTTCCTGATCGCGATCCCGGTCACGTTGCAGACGATCGAGAAGCTCAAGATTCCCATCATGGTTTCGACCGAATCGAAGGATAAAGTCGAAAACCTGCTGCTGACGGTCAGCTCGACCGACGCCGCCGGCCGCAGCGCGGGCGAGCCCGGCTTCGAGGGTGCCTCGCGCTCGGGCCAATGCCGGGTCTATTTCAACAACATTACCCCCGTCGATTCGAGCGAACTGTACGACAAGGCCTTCCAGCGGCTCGACGCCATCGTGAAGGCCGCCGGCGGGCCCTCCGAGATCATGAAGAACCCCGATGAAATTCCGCAGGTCCACATCCGCGGCGATGTCAACGCGCCGTGGCGCTGCATCGCAGGGGCGATCTACAACGTCCAGGCGGCGGGCTACCCCACTGTCGGATTCATCTCCAACCCGGTCGACCCGAACGGCTGACGCCGCTTCGCCAAAGCGCATTAGGAGTACCAACTATGGCAATGTCAGGCGGCAGCGACGACGGCGAGCCGATGATGGAAATGAACGTGACGCCGCTGATCGACGTCATGCTCGTTCTGCTGATCATGCTGATCCTCAGCGTTCCCCCGGCGACTCACGCGGTGAACATCGACCTGCCGGTGCCCTCGCAGACTCCGCCGACGAACATCGATCCGATCAAGAACAAGATCGTGATCAGCCCGGACAACCAGATCCTGTGGAACGGCGGCGCGATTTCCGAAGGCCAGCTGGTCACCAATCTCGAGGCGACCAAGGGCATCAATCCCGAGCCCGAGCTGCAGTATCAGCCCGACGCACAGGCGAGCTACGATCTCTCGGTCAAGGTGCTCAACGTGATCAAGCAGTCGGGCGTCAGCAAGTTCGGCTTCGTTGGCAACGAACAGTACCGGGAATTCAACAAGGCGCCTGGCGCCTAGAACCGGTAGACACGAACCAGGAAGGGGGCGGAGCGATCCGCCCCCTTTTTTGTGCCTGTCAGTCGCCTTCGGCTGGCGCCCCAACCTCCACCCGCATCGCCTCTGCGCCCAGGCTCTCGGCCTCGAGCAGCAGCTCGTCGTCGATCGCGCCCTGAGGTAGCGCCTCGCGCCCGATCATCGTCATCACGGGCACCGCCAGCGGGCTCACCCGGTCAAGCTCGACGTGCACCAGTTCGCGGGTCGAACGGTCGAGCAGATCGCCCAGCCGGCCGACGTCGGTCATGCGCGTGCGCGCATCGGCCCACGCCGCCTCGAGCAGCACGTGATCGGGCTCGTACTTGCGCAGCACGTCGTAGATGAGGTCGGTCGAGAAGGTCACCTGCTTGCCGCTCTTCCGCTTGCCCGGGTGCTGCCGCTCGACGAGGCCCGAAATCACGGCGACTTCCCGAAACGCGCGGCGGAGGAGATGCGAATCCTGCACCCACTCGACGAACTCGTGCGCGAGGATATCCGGCGACAGCAGCGGCGCCGGATCGGCTACCGGCCTGAGGCCCCACACCGCGAGACTGTAGTCGTTGGCGACGAAACCGCCGGGCGAGAGGCCGCGGTCCTCCATCCGCCGGGTGATCAGCATGCCGAGGCTCTGGTTCGCGTTCCAGCCCTCGAACGTATAATAGACGCTGTAGTGCTTCTTCGCGTGCGGGAAGCTTTCGACCAGCAGTTGCCCCGGCCCCGGCATCTGCGAGCGCCAGTCCTGCACCTCCAGCCATTCGCGCACGTCGTCGGGGAAGCGCGCCCATCCGGCCCGGTCGACGAGCATCGCGCGCACGCGGTTCGCCAGGTGCGTGGTGAGCGGAAGCCGAAGTCCCATATAGCTCGGGATCGTCGCTGCACTCTTCGCCGCGCGCACGATCAGCTCGAGATCGCGCAGCGCCTCGACCTCGAGGTCCATGCCGGCGAAGCGGAAGGTGTCGCCATTGCGCAGGCTGGCCGCAAACTGCTCCTCCACCTTGCCCAGCGAGCGGCCGTTGCGGAAGCGGATCTCGATCATTTCCGCATCAACGATGATCCCGGCGTTCAAGCGGTGCCGCGCGGCATGCTCGGGATGTGTGAGCCGCCAGGTCCCCTCGCTATCGCGCACGATGCGCTTGAACTTGTCGTAAGCGCGCAGCGCATAGCCGCCGGTGGCGACGAAGGTCAGCACCCGCTCCCACACCGCCGCGTCGACCCAAGCGTATGCAAGGCTCGAGCGGACTTCTGCCAGCAAAGCGGCCTCGTCGAACGGCGCCGCGCAGGCGCACCCCATCACGTGCTGGGCCAGCACGTCGAGCCCGCCGGGGCGAAAATCCTCGCCGTCGCGCTGCCCCTCGTCGACTGCGTCCTTCGCCGCCTGCGCTTCGAGAAATTCGAACCGGTTGCCGGGCACCAGAATCGCGCGGCTCGGCTGATCGAGTCGGTGATTGGCGCGCCCGACCCGCTGGAGCAGGCGTGAGGAGCCTTTCGGCGCGCCCATCTGAACCACGCAGTCGATGTCCCCCCAGTCGACCCCCAAGTCGAGGCTGGCGGTCGCCACGAGGGCGCGCAGCCGCCCGGCCGCCATCGCGCCTTCAACCTTGCGCCGCGCCGCCTTCGACAGCGAGCCGTGGTGAATGCCGACGGGCAGCGTGTCCTCGTTCACGTCCCACAGCTGCTGAAAGATCAGCTCGGCAAGGAAGCGCGTGTTGGTGAAAATCAGCGTCGTCCTGTTGCGGCGGATGATCTGGTAGAGCTGCGGGATCGCCCACAGCGCTGCGTGCCCGCCCCACGGCACGCTGGCCTCCTCGGGCAGCAGGATCTCGACCTCGGGGGCTGCGCCCTTCTCGCCTTCGACCAGTTCGACCGCCTCGATCTCTCCCCACGGCGCCAGCCATTCGCGGAATGCTTCGGGATCGGCGACGGTGGCGGAGAGCGCGGCGCGCTGCATGCCTGGCGCGATCGCCTGCAGGCGGCTGAGCGCGAGGGCGAGCAAGTCGCCGCGTTTGCCGGTGGCGAACGCATGGACCTCGTCGACCACGACCCGCTGCAATCCTGCGAACAGCGCGAAGCTGTCGGGATAGCTGAGCAGCAGCGACAGGCTTTCCGGGGTGGTCAGCAGCACGTTTGGCGGGCGGCTGCGCTGGCGCTTCTTGCGGTCGGAGGGCGTATCGCCGCTGCGGGTCTCGACCGTTAGCGGCAGGCCCATCTCGGCCACCGGGGTCACGAGATTGCGCTGCACGTCGTGCGCCAGGGCCTTGAGCGGCGAGACGTAGAGCGTGTGCAGTCCGTCGGGCGGGCCTTCCGCGCCGAACCGCGAAGGGCAGAACGCGGCGAGCGTGGGCAGGAAACCAGCCAAGGTCTTGCCTGCCCCGGTGTCGGCGACGAGCAGTGCATGCCGCCCGGCGTCGCTGGCGGCCAGCATCTCGAGCTGATGGCGCCGCACGCGCCAGCCCCGCCCGGCGAACCAGCCGGCGATCTCGGGCGGGATGATGGGCGGCTCGCTGATCATGGCGCGAATAGACAACGCGGAGCCTGCGCGCTCGGCTCCGGCCGGTCAATCCGGCTGCAGTTCAATCGCTTGCGCTCAAGCGCGGGTTCGCTGCGCCGAGTGGGGGATACGAACCGTGAGCATTCCGTTGGTCATGCAGGAGCCGGCAGGAGAGCGCTTGAGTGCGCCCCAAGCCTGCCACGTCTTAACCCTTATCAGGAGATGCCGCATGGCAGACCGCAACGACCGCTATCGCCGCCAGCAGAACTACCGCGACCAGGACAGCTCCGGCTCGCGGCAAGCCGAGCAGTTCGACGACTATGGCTACTCCGACGATTACTACGATGGGGGCCAGCCAAGCCGGGCCCGCGGCAGCCAGATGGGCGAGAGCGGCGGCAATCGCCCGGCGGGCGCGTTCTATTACGAAGAGACCACGATCACTCCGCGACGTTCGCGCAGCTATGGCGGCAGCCAGGATCGCGGCAGCTACTCCGATACATTTGAATCACCGCGAAACGGCCGCTACGCGCGCGCATCGGGCTCGTACGGCGCGTCGCGCTACGAGAGCCGCGACGAGCGCGGGTTCGAGCCGTTCACCAGCGAAGACCAGAACGGCCGCGACTTCGTCCGTGGCGGCGGCAGCCCGTACGGCGCCGGCAGCTACAATCGCGGGTACTACGGGCAGGCGTCGAGCGGCAGCTACGGCACCCGGAACGACTATGGCAGCGAAAGCGGCGAACGCGGCTTCTTCGAAAAGGCCGGCGACGAGATCGCCAGCTGGTTCGGTGATGACGACGCGGCGCGCCGGCGGCAGCAGGATCACCGGGGCTCGGGCCCGAGCAACTACACTCGCTCCGATGAGCGCATCCTCGAGGACGCCTGCGACAAGCTGACCGACGACTGGGCGGTCGACGCGCGCAACGTGCAGGTCACGGTCAAGGACGGCGAGATCACGCTGGACGGGACGGTCGACAATCGTTCGGCCAAGCGGCGCGCCGAGGATTGCGTCGATTCGATCTCCGGCGTGAAGCACGTGCAGAACAACCTGCGGGTGCAGGATCAGACGACCACGAACTACGGCGGGACCTCGACCAGCGAAAGCTGACCGCGTTCCGGCGATGAGCGAAGGGCCCGCGCGAGCGGGCCCTTTTGCTATTCGCAGCGCTCTTCGATCACGTAGTCGATCGGCTTGAAGCTGCCGCCGTTCGATGCGTAGGCCGAACACGCGGTGAGGCCGATCACCAGGTCCATTTCAGCGCGCAGCTTGACGTAATCGCCCGCGCGGCTGATCGGTGGCAGCACTGCGAGCCTGCCGTTCTCTGCGACCGGCACGTTCATGAACAGGTTGAACGCAGTCGGGATCGCATCGGCCTCGATCCCGAATGGGTGCAAGGTCTCGGCTAGGTTGCCGAAGCACCCGCGGTGCACCGGGCGGTCGGGATAGAAATGGCGAAAGGTCGCCTCGCTGCAGGGCGTGAGCAGGAAGTCGTGCCGCCCGACGGTGTCCTCGACCAACGTGAGCATCGGGTTCGAGCGGTTCGACCACAGGCGGTTGCGGGCCGTCAGGGCGATCGTCTCCTCGTAGTCGAACGTCCGGCCGTTGGAGATGACCTCGCGCACATCGGCCGCGGCGTAAGCGACGAGGTCGCTGACCTGCTCGCCTTGCGGATCGACCACCTTGAGCACCTCACCTCGGGCGAGGCGGAAGGCGGCGCCGCTGCGCGGCGGAATCCGGACCGTCGTCACCGGCGGTCAGGGCGCGCGAGGATCGCGAAACGGGCAGGACCAGCTTTCGCCCACTTGCCGCCCGCTGTACTGGCGCGCCTCGCTCGCCTCTCCGTGGCGCGCAAGCATCGGGTTGACGTCCCCGGCTAGTGCGCGATCGCGATCGAGGATTTTCGCGCGCATTGTGTCGTAACGTCCTTCGGCGCGCAGACGCTCGAACTGGTCGTGGAGGTTGAACACCAGCGTCGGCCGGTCGACCCGCCGCGCGGGCCGCGAAGCTCCGGGATGCAGACCCACGACAAAGAACGCCTCGCCGCCGAAGCTCAGCGAGAAGTGCGGATCGTCGGGGTCGGCGCTGACCCGGTGATCGTAGGGCTGGCCCAGCCAGTGGTCCTTGTCGGAGAACGACTGGATGCGCTCCCACATCAGCTGCTCGAACCGAGTCTCCGACAGTCTGCGCGGCGCATCGAACACGACCGCGAGGCTGCGCAGCCCGCTCGGATCCGCGCGGTAGCTGCGTGCCCAATCCATCAGCTCGCGGTGAATGCGCAGATCGTCCCATCCGCTGTCGAGGCGATAGCAGGTCAGGATGCGCAAGGTGCCGCGCGCCAGCGCCGACTTGGCGCCGACGCAGGGGAAATCGGGCTGCGAAATGTGGTCGCGCAGTTGTCGCTCGCCGGACCGGCAAGTGGCGTCGTCTATAAGCATCGTGATCGTAATAGCCTTTTCAGGATGTTACGCGCGAAAGCGGCGCGTGTTCCGTGGCCGGATGCAACCGGTCCTGTGTTCACGCCTGTGCGGAGTGCTCCTCCCGCGCCGCCTCCCAGACCTCGCGCGCGGCATCGAGATTGACCAGCGCGATGGCCAGGCCGACTGCCAGATCGGGCCAAGGGCTCGGCCAGAGGAACGCCGTGACCGCACCCGCACCGATGATCGCGACGTTGGCGAACGCGTCGTTGCGCGCCGAAAGAAAGGCTGCGCGGCTTAGGCTGCCGGAGTGCGCGCGGTAACGCGCCAGCAGCAACGCGCAAGTCAGGTTGATCGCCAGTGCTCCCAGGCCGGTCAAGGTGAGCGGCAGGGGCGCGGGTGTGAGCGGTTCGCCGAGCTTGGTCCACGCCGTCCACAACGTCGCGAGGCCCGGCACCAGCAGCAGCGCTGCGAGCACCATCCCGAGTTTCGCCCGCGCGCGCACGCTCCAGCCCATCGCCAGCAGAATCAGCAGATTGACCGAGGTGTCTTCGAGGAAGTCCACCGAATCCGCGAATAGCGAGACCGACCCGATCGCCAGCGCCACCGCGAATTCGATGCCGAAGTAAGCGAGGTTGAGCGCTGCAACCCACGACACCGCCCGGCGGAAACCCGCTTCGCTGGCGGCGCCGTGCATCGGTGCGCTAGTGCCCCGCCTGCGCGCCGCGCGCCAGGCCCGACGCGGCGAGCTGGTCGTCGATTTGCCCGACGAGCCGCTGGAGTCCCTGTTCGCTGTCGCTTTCGGCGCGCGCAACGAGCACGTCCTGGGTGTTCGAGGCCCTCAGGAGCCACCAACCGTCGTCGGTGGTCACTCGCACGCCGTCGGTGTCGTCGACCTTCGCGTCCGTACCGCTGAGGCGCGCCTTGACCTCCTCGATCGCGGCGAACTTGCGGCTCTCGTCCACCTGGAAGCGCAGCTCGGGCGTGTTGACCATCGGCGGCATTTCGCCGCGCAGCTCGGTCACCGATTTGCCCAGCCGCGCGACCGCGGCGATCAGGCGCACGCCGGCGTAGAGCGCATCGTCGTAGCCGTAATAGGTGTCGGCAAAAAACACGTGTCCGCTCATCTCGCCCGCGAGCGGTGCGTGAATCTCCTTCATTTTGGATTTAATCAGCGAGTGGCCGGTCTTCCACATCAGTGGATCGCCGCCGAGCTCGGCCACTCGCTCGAACAGCGCGCGCGAGGCCTTCACGTCGGCGATCACCGTCGAGCCGGGCCGCCGCCGCAGCAGGTCCTCGGCGTAGATCATCAAGAGCTGATCGCCCCAGACGATCCGCCCCTCGCCATCGATCGCTCCGATCCGGTCCCCGTCGCCGTCGAAAGCCACTCCGAAGTCGAGCGACTTCGCCGAGACAAGGTTAATCAGATCTTGAAGGTTTTCCGGGACAGTAGGGTCGGGATGATGATTGGGAAACTTTCCGTCGACCTCGGTGTAAAGGAGGTAGTGTTCCCCCGGGAGCCGCGCGACCAGCGCCTCCAGCGCCGGGCCCGCAGCACCGTTGCCCGCGTCCCAGCCGACCCGCAGCGCTGCGAGCTTCGCCAGGTCGATCCCCTCGAGATCGGCGACGAGGCGCTCGACATACTCCTCAAGGACCTCGCGAGTCTCGACTTCGCCGGTACCGTCACTCCAGGCGCCGGCGGCGGCGAGCTCACCTATCTTCAGGATATCCGCCCCGAAGAACGGCCGCCCCTGAAATACCATCTTGAAGCCATTGTAATTGGCGGGATTGTGGCTGCCAGTTATCTGAATGCCGCCATCCACATCTTCGGCTGACGCTTCCGCGTAATAGAGCATCGGGGTCGGGCCGAGCCCGATCCGCACGACATCGCAGCCGCTGGCGGTGAGGCCTTCGACGAGCGCGTGCTCGAGCATCGGCGAGCTCACCCGCCCATCGTAACCCACAGCGACCTTCTTGCCGCCCGCGGCAGTCAGCAGCGTGGCGAAACCGCGCCCGATCGCGCGCGCGTCCTCCGCGCCCAGCGTTTCACCGATCACCCCCCGGATATCGTATTCGCGCAGCACCGTGGGGTCGAAGATATGCGGCATGGATGGTCCTCAATCTTGCCGGGGCAACTCGGCAAGGAGCAGATCGCGCGCGGCGTTCGCCTCGTGCACCTGTTCACTCGTGCCGCCCCGATCGGGATGAACAACTGCGATCCGCCGCCGGTGCGCCTCGAGGATCTCGCCAGGACCAGCGTCCGCGCCCACCGCCAGCAGCTTGCGTGCCCTCAGAACGGCCTGCGCACGGGTTGGTTTCGCCGCCATGTAATCCCACGGCCAGCGGCCGGCGACCACCCTCACCGCGAGCGAAAGCAGCCCGGCGACGAGAAGCAGCTTGATCATGGCGGGCCGCTCAGGACGCGAGCACGAGCTCAGGCTCACGCTGGGCGGGCATCGGCAGGTTGAGGCTGCTTATCAGCTGTCGCAGCTCCTGCCGCGCAACGAGATGACTGGTGCCGAGTTCGCCGAGGTGCCCCTTGTCGAGCAGTGTCAGCCCGCTGGGAAACAGCTCGCGGTAGATCACGCGCTCGCTGAGCCCTTGCGCCACGCGAAAGCCCACCCGCTTGGATAACTCCTTGAGCGCCGCTTCTAGACGGGTCATGTTGCGGGCCTCGACGTGGCCGGTGCGGTTGCGCACCACCACCCAGTCCATCTCGCGCCGGTTCTGCTCGATCTGGCTGCGGCTGCGCTTGATCCGGGCCTCCCAGATCAGCTCGGCATAGAACGACAGGCGGCGGACCTTGAAGGTCTCGGCATCGACCTGCCCGATGAGGTCGAAATCGACGAAGCTGTCGTTGAGCGGCGTCACCAGCGTGTCGGCCTCGGTCGCCGCATGGCGGGCGAGCGGGTCGTCGCGCCCCGGCGTGTCGAACACGATGAAGTCGCAGCCCGCCCCGATGGTTGCCGCGAGCGCCTCGAGCTCGGTGACGTTGCCGCTTTCGAACACGTCGAACTTGGCGGTGGGCAGCGCGATGCCGCGGCGGTGGCAGGTCTCCGCGCGGTTCTCGAAGTAGCGATAGAGCGTGCGCTGGCGCGGATCGAGATCGATCGCGGCCACCCGCGCACCCTTGTACGCGAGGGCGACCGCGACGTGCACCGCAGTGGTCGACTTGCCGGTGCCGCCCTTCTCGTTGGCGAAGACGATGCGGTGCGGGCGGGAATCGGACACGGAGCTGCTTCCTCGGCGCGGATTGTCTAGCCGGTCCCGCTCGCGCTACGGGGCCATCAGCGGACATATCCAAGGGCCAATTCGCATGCAAACCGTGACCACGCTCGACATGTTGAGAAGCGCGGTGACCAACCTGCGCGCCGGAGGGCGCAAGCTGGCGCTGGTGCCGACCATGGGCGCGCTGCACGAAGGGCACCTGACGCTGGTGCGCGAGGCGCGGCGGCACGCCGATGCGGTGGCGGTGTCGATCTTCGTCAACCCTGCGCAGTTCGGCCCGAACGAGGACCTCGATGCCTATCCGCGCCGCCTCGCCGAGGATTCGGCGCTGCTCGAGGCCGAGAACGTGGACCTGCTGTGGGCCCCGCCGGTGAGCGAAGTCTACCCCCTTGGCTTCGCCACCAACGTATCGGTCTCCGGCGTCAGCGAAGGACTGTGCGGTGCGGCGCGGCCAGGCCATTTCGACGGAGTCGCGACCGTCGTGTGCAAGCTGTTCAACCAGGTGCGCCCGGACGTCGCGCTTTTCGGCGAAAAGGACTGGCAGCAGCTCGCCGTGATCCGCCGGATGGCCCGCGACCTCGATCTCACGCGGCCGCACGTCGATGCCATCTACGGCCTGCCTACGGTGCGCGAGACTGACGGCCTCGCGTTGTCGAGCCGCAATCGGTACCTCTCGCCAGCGGCGCGCGCGCAGGCCGCTGCGCTGCCCCAGGCCATGCGGGAGGCGATCGCTGCCATCGTGGCGGGAAGCGCCGTGCCGCCGACCCTCGCCGCGCTCGAGGCGCACCTGCTCCAGGCAGGCTTCGACAGCATCGACTATGCCGAACTGGCCGACGCGGCCTCGCTCCAGTCGCTCACCGGCCTTGGCGACACACCGGCGCGCCTGCTCGTCGCCGCGCGGATCGGCGGCACGCGGCTGATCGACAACATGGCGGTGGAGTAGAGCGCAGGGGCGAGGATTGGAGCGGGTAGCGGGAATCGAACCCGCCTAGCTAGCTTGGAAGGCTAGAGCATTACCACTATGCTATACCCGCGTGGGCGGGCGATTGACACGCCCTGCGCGGCTTCGTCAATGGGCTTGCTGCGTGACCTTATCGACCAGTGTCTCGGGGGCCCCGCTCGGCGCGGCAGCCGGTGTCCCGGCCGGAACCGCGACCGTCATTTCGACTCGCCGGTTCGCCGCTCTCCCCGCCTTGTTCGGACTCCCGTCGGGCAGCGCGTTGGGCTTTGCCGGGTTCTGTTCGCCCATGGCGATCACGGTCATGCGTTCGGCCGCGATGCCCTTGCTGATCAGCCAGTCTCGCACGGCCACGGCGCGCCTTTTCGAGACACGCAGGTTCGCGGCGTCGTCGCCAGTCGAATCGGAGTGGCCGCGCAAGGTGATCGCCCCGCCGCCCAGCAGCTGCGGCGAGTCCAACATACTGTCGAGCTTCTCGGTCGCCGCAGCATCCAGCACTGAACCACCTTCCGGGAAGCCGATCGTGGCGGTCAGCGGTGCAACCGGGGCCGGTGCGCGCGCGACATCGATGTCGTCGCGCAGGATCGACACCGGCGTGGCCGTGGCGGAAGCCCTCGTAACTTGAGAGGGGGTCAATGAAGGTTGCGGCGCAGGGGCGCTGCGGCCGCACCCCGCAACCGCTCCCAGTGCAATCGCGACCAGCCACCCGGGCTTCATCATACTTCCGAGCCTGTTCATGCTGCCTCCGGCTTCGGGCCGCGCTGCGCCTCAGCCGCGCCGGCGCTGCGCGCGATCGGCGGCGCATAGGAAATGATCGTATCCCCGGCGCGCGGCTCGAGCTTGCCCGCATGCGTGAAGAAGCGGAGCGTGCCGTCGCGTCGGATCAGCAGCAGCATCTGGCCTGCTTCGGGCAGCGTCTCCTGCGCGTCCGCCAGGCCGAAGTGCTCCGACAGCGTGGTCTTGCGAAAGGCCCAGCCTCGGCGCTGGCGCTCGGCGACGTCCTCGACGCCGAAGCCCGACTGGAACAGCGCGCGCCCGCGCAGCGCTTCGGGCAGGCCGCGATAACCGCCTTCGTCGCCGGCCTGGCCGAGCTGGTACACCGAATCGCGGCCGATCGCTGGCGCGAATTCGTTGCACACGAGCGCGTTGTACGCCTCGTTCTCGGTGCCCGCGACGAGCACCTGGAAGGCGTTGAGGTCGAGCTCGCCATCGCCTTCGCCGGCCTCGTTGAGGATTTCCCCGTGGTAGAAGGGCAAGCCGTTGAGGCGCGCCGGCGCAAGCCGCTCCCAGCTCGAATCGGCGAGCGTGACCGGAATTTCCAGTGCGTGCATCTGCTGCGCCAGCGCGATCGTCCAGGGCGTCGCGCCCACGATCAGCAGGCCCGGCCTCTCGGCCCGCCTGAGCCCCAGCATCCGCGCGGCCGGTTCAATCGTGAACCCGTGCGCGAGGATCGTCGCGACCACGACGCCGAACGACAGGCTGATAAGGATCGGGCCATCGCTGTAGCCGAGCTCGTCGAGCCGCAGCGCGAACAGGCCCGAGACCGCGACCATGACGATGCCGCGGGGCGCGATCCAGGCGAGAAACAGGCGCTCGTTCCACGGAATGCGGGAGAACAGGAGGCTGATCAGCACCGTCGCCGGGCGCAGGAGGAACAGCATGACGATCAGGAACAGCCCGAAGCGCCATTCGAACAGCCGTAGTGTCTCGACTTCAAGGCTCGCGGATAGCAGCACGAAGATGCCCGACACCAGGATCAGCGCCACGTTCTGCTTGAACGGGTGAATGCTACGCAGGCTGGTGACCTCAAGGTTCGCGAGCGCGATACCCATGACCGTGACCGCGATCAGGCCCGCTTCGTGCTCGATCAGGTTGCACCCGACGAACACCGCGATGACGCTGGCGAGCAGCACCGGCACCTTGAGGAATTCGGGGACCACGCCGCGCGGAAAGCTCCAGGCGATGGCGCGCGCGGCGCCGTAGCCGATCACCCCCGCGCCGATGGCGGCGACGAGCATGGGCGGTAGCACCGCGAACAGGGTTGCGCCGTCGGCCGACAGGCGGAAGTATTCGTAGGCCACGACTGCGCAGAGCGCGCCGAGCGGGTCGTTGACGATCGCTTCCCAGCGAAGCACGGCCGCCGGGCGCGGCGCGATCGTCGACTGGCGCAGCAAGGGCTGGACAACCGTCGGTCCGGTGACCACCAGCAGCCCGCCGAAGATGATCGCCACTGGCCAGACCAGCCCGGCAACGTAGTAGATCGCCAGCGAATTGAGCAGCCAGGCGACTGGCACGCCGATCAAGACCAGGCGGCGGACGCCCTCACCGTATTTGCGGAATTCCTGGAAGTTGAGACTCAGGCCGCCTTCGAAGAGGATGAGCGCGACCCCGATCGAAACCATCGGCTCGAGCAGCTCACCGAACGCACCCTTGGGATAGATCAGCCCGAAGACAGGCCCGGCGAGGAACCCCGCAGCGAGCAGCAGCGCAATTCCCGGCCAGCCGGTGCGCCAGGCGATCCACTGCGCGCCGATCCCGAGCACGCCGATCAGCGCGATCACGATACCCTGCTGTTCCATTCGCCCACGCTGCTCGCACGAAGTGCTTCACCAGGGCAAATGCGCGGACAAGCGGTTCGTTTCTATTCGCCGGCGAAGTGCATCAGCGCGTCGACCGATACGCCCGCTTCGCGCAGACGCTCGGCGCCGCCGAGGTCGGGCAAGTCGACCGCGAACAGCGCCAGCACGACATCGGCGTCCACTCGCCGCAGAAGGTCAACCGCCGCAAGCGCAGTGCCGCCGGTCGCGATGAGATCGTCGACGATCGCGACCCGCTGGCCGGG
>JBQCFR010000363.1:0-4621 GCA_051958885.1 Tsuneonella sp. | reverse complement strand
CAGCTTGTCGATCTTGCGGCCGTCCATGTCGACGACCTCGAACCGCCAGCCCTGGTCCTGGAAATGCTCGCCCTCCTCGGGGAGCTTCTTTAGCACCGACAGGACGTAGCCGGCGACGGTCGCGAACTCGCGGTCCTCGGCGAATTCGAGGTTGAGCCGGTCGGCGAGCAGGTCCGCCGGAAGCGCGCCCGAGACGAGCAGCGAGCCGTCCTCACGCTCGATGATCGTCGGCACTTCGCCCAGGTCCTGGTCGCTCGCGAAATTGCCGGCGATCGCGGTCATCACGTCCACCGGCGTGACGATCCCGTCGAGGTGGCCGTACTCGTCGTGGACCATCGCCATCGCGATCTCCGACTGCTGAAGCAGCCGCAGCGCGTCCATCGCGTCGAGCTGGTCGGGGATCACCTCGGCGCGGCGCATCAGCGCGGCGAGGTCGATCGGGCCGCCATCGAGCATCGCGCCGAGCACCTCGCGCACCTTGACCACCCCGAGCACCTTGTCGGGCGATTCCTCCGCCACCGGCAGCAACGAGTGCGGGCTTTCGGCGATGCGGCGGCGAATCTCCGCGTCGTCGGCGCCGGCGTCGAGCCAGTCGATCTCGGTGCGCGGGGTCATCAGCTCGCGCACCGGGCGCTGCGCGAGGCGCACCACGCCGGCGAGGATCTGCCGCTGCTCCGCCTCGATCACGCCCGAGCGGGTCGCCTCGGCGAAGATCATGTGCAGCTCCTCGCTGGTGACGCTCGCCTGCCCCGCCGGACGCACCCCGAGCGCGCGGATGATGACGCCGGAGGAAGTGTCGAGAATCCACACGAGCGGCGCGGCGATCCGCGCGAGGATCGCCATCGGCTTGGCGGAGGCCAGCGCGATCGGCACCGCGGCGCGGAGCGCAAGCTGCTTCGGCACGAGCTCGCCGATCACGAGGCTGAAATAGGTCGTCAGCACGATCACCAGCGCGAACCCGGCTTCTTCGGCATACCTGGCCGGGACGCCCGCGGCAGCCAGCCGCTCGCCGGTGGGCCCGCCCAGGCTCGAGCCCGAGTATGCGCCGGCGATGATCGCGACGATGGTGATACCGCTCTGTACGGTGGACAGGAAACGCCCCGGATCGGCCGCCAGCGTCAGCGCGGTTTCGGCCGCGCTGCTGCCCTTGTCCGCCGCCGCGCGCAGCCGGGTCGTCTTGGCCGAGACGATCGCCAATTCCGACATTGCGAACAGACCGTTGAGCACGATCAGACCGGCGATGATGAGGACGTCTGTCCAGGGAAACGGTGTCACCGGCTGCCAGCTAGCACATCTCGCCCCGCGCGCCAGCGGGGAAGTGCCGCCGCCTCCGCCGGGGCGGCACCGGGAACGGCGGCGGACGGGCGCCGTTTAGGGGCGTGAGGCGCGGGTCGGGCGCGCCCGCCCGTTCGCGGCCGGACACTGCCCGCGCACGGACAAGATAGAACGACAAAGAGGAACCGAACCCATGCAAGTTTCCCGCAAACTCACCGCCGGTCTCGCGGCGCTGTCGCTGGTGACCGTCTCGGCCTGTGTGACCGATCCCAACACCGGCGAACGGAAGGTCTCGCGCACCGCTATCGGCGGCGTCGGCGGCGCGCTCGCGGGCACGCTGCTCGGCGGCCTGATCGGCGGGCGCACCGCGCGCATCGCCGGCGCGGTCGCGGGCGGCGCGCTCGGCGGCTACGTCGGCTACCGGATGGACCAGCAGATCAAGACGCTGAAGGAAAGCACCGCCGGCTCGGGCGTCGACGTGAGCGAGGTCGACAATGGGCAGGCGATCCTCGTCAACCTGCCCGACGGGGTGACCTTCACCACGGGCAGCTACCAGATCAACTCGGGCTTCCAGAGCCTGCTCGACCGGGTCGCCGCGAGCCTGCAGCAATATCCGAACAGCCTGGTCGACGTGTACGGCTATACCGACACCGTCGGCTCCGCGACGTCGAACCAGCGGCTGTCCGAGCAGCGTGCGCAGGCGGTGGCGAACTATCTGATCGGCCGCGGCGTCAGCTCGGCGCGCATCCGCTGGATGGGGTTCGGCGAGACCAACCTGAAGGTGCAGACCGGCGACAACGTGCCCGAGGCGCTCAACCGCCGGGTCGAGATCAAGATCATCCCGGTGACCGCGCAGGAAGCGCAGGCAGCCGGCGGCTGAGCGCGCAGTCTCGCGCAGCGATGCGCAGTGAAGGGAGGGCCGGTCCGCCAGGCGGGCCGGCCCTTTTCGCGTGCGGATTGCGTGCGGCCACGCCGGTTGCTAGCGGCCGCTGCCCGGAGAACTCCCCAGCATGGACGCAATCCTCACCTCGGCGGCAGTGGTCGCGCTGGCCGAGATCGGCGACAAGACGATGCTGCTCGCCATCGTGCTGGCGACCCGCTTCCGCAAGCCGCTGCCGATCATCCTCGGCATTCTCGTCGCGACGCTCGCCAATCACGGCATCGCCGCGTTTCTCGGCCAGTCGATCGCGGGCCTGCTCGCCGGCCCGGCGTTTCGCTTCGCGGTGGGACTGAGCTTCGTGGCGATGGCGCTGTGGACGCTGGTGCCCGACAAGCTCGACGAGGACGAGGAGCCCAGGCCTGCGCGCTTCGGCGCGTTCCTGACCACCGTGGTGGCGTTCTTCCTGGTCGAGATCGGCGACAAGACGCAAGTGGCGACGATCGCGCTCGCCGCGCAGTTCCGCAACGTCCTGCTGGTCACCGCCGGCACGACACTCGGCATGATGCTGGCGAACGTGCCGGCGGTCTATCTCGGCGAGACGATCGTCCAGCGCGTGTCGCTGAGGCTGGTGCGCACGATCGCGGCACTGATGTTCCTGGGGATCGGTGTGTGGGTCATTCTCGAGGCGGCGGGCCTGACCGGCCGCTAATCCCGAATCACGCCGCCAGCCGCTTCGCCCGCTCGGCGAGCCGCTCGACCGCCGCTTCGTGAATGCCGGGCGCGCTGATCAGCAGGCCGAACGCGCGCGGATCGCGCTTGTTATAGTTGAGCGGAGCGCCGAAGGCATCGGTCACCGCCGCGCCGGCTTCGCGCGCAATCAGCGCGGCGGCGGCGATGTCCCACTCCCAGCCCCACCGCAGCGTCGCCAGCAGGTCCGCCTCGTCGGCGGCGACCATCGCCGCCCGCAAGGCGATCGAGTTGGGCTTGGCGACCGCGACGAGATCGCGGTCTTCCCTGGGCAGCGAGTCCGCCGGCACCCGCGCGCCCGAGAATTCGCTGCGCTGCGAGGCGCGCAGGCGCTCGCCGTTGCGCCACGAGCCCTGGCCCGACACGCCGCTCCAGTGCTCGCCGCGCGCCGGTGCGTCGAGAATGCCGATCAGCGGGCGTCCTTCGCTGATGAGCGCGATCGACACCGCCCACCCGCTGCGCCCGCGGATGAAGTCGCGCGTGCCGTCGATCGGATCGACCAGCCAGATCAGCCCGTGGCCGAGCCGCGTGGGGGCGTCGGCGCTCTCCTCGCTCAGCCAGCCGGCGGATGGGAGCAGCGCGCCGAGCTCGCGCTTGAGAAAGGCGTCCACCGCGAGGTCCGCGTCGCACACCGGGCTGCCGGGGGTCTTGTCCCAACTTTTGAGAGTGTGCCCGGCGCCGGGCCACATGGCATGCGCCATGCGGCCGGCTTCGCGGGCGATGCTCTCGAGGCGTTCCTGATCGATCATTGCTGGCCTGTGGGGTGGCGCGCCGCCCTTTTCAAGCTGGGCGATACATGCTTAGGCGCGCGCAAATCGGCGACTCTGCGCGTCAATCCGAAGGAAGCCTCCCCTCGATGAACATCCACGAATACCAAGCCAAGGACCTGCTGGCCAAGTTCGGCATCCCGATTCCCGCCGGCCACGCGGCGATGAGCGCCGAGGAGGCGGTTGCCGCCGCCAAGCAGCTTCCCGGGCCGCTCTACGTGGTCAAGGCGCAGATCCACGCCGGCGGGCGCGGCAAGGGCAAGTTCAAGGAACTGGGGGCCGACGCCAAGGGCGGCGTGCGGCTGGCCAAGAGCATCGACGAGGTCGAGGCGAACGCGAAGGAGATGCTCGGCAACACGCTGGTGACTGTGCAGACCGGGGACGCGGGCAAGCAGGTCAACCGGCTCTACGTCACCGACGGGGTCGACATCGCGAAGGAATACTACCTCGCGCTGCTGGTCGACCGGGCGAGCGGTCGAGTGGCGATGGTCGTCTCGACCGAAGGCGGGATGAGCATCGAGGACGTCGCGCACGAGACGCCGGAGAAGATCACCACGCTGACGATCGACCCGGCCGAAGGGTTCATGCCGCATCACGGCCGCGCCGCCGCGTTCGCGCTCAAGCTGACGGGCGATCTCAACAAGCAGTGCCAGAAGCTGACCAGGCAGCTCTACGACGCGTTCATGGCGCTCGACTGCTCGATGCTCGAGATCAACCCGCTGGTCGAAACCGAGGACGGCAAGCTGCTCGTCCTCGACACCAAGATGAGCTTCGATTCGAACGCGCTCTACCGCCACAAGGATGTCGAGGCGCTGCGCGACGAGACCGAGGAAGACCCGGCCGAGATCGAGGCCAGCAAGTACGATCTCGCTTACATCAAGCTCGACGGCAACATCGGCTGCATGGTCAACGGCGCGGGCCTGGCGATGGCGACGATGGACATCATCAAGCT
>JBQCFR010000362.1:0-2116 GCA_051958885.1 Tsuneonella sp. | reverse complement strand
TCAGCTCCTCGCGCACCGCATCCAGCGAGGCCGCCAGCGCGTCCGCCCGCGCCGCCCGCTCGCTCATCGTCGCCAGCTCCGGCGCCATCCGCGAGAGCTTCTCATTCAGCGCCTTGCACTCGCTCTCGCGTTCGCCGTGGCGGCTGCGCCAGTCGTTCACTGGGCGGCCGCCCAAAAACCAGCCTAGCGCTATGCCGAAAGCCAGCGCGACGAAGATCAGAATGGTCGCAGTCATATCCATATCCGGGAACGTAGCGAGAACGAGCGGGCCAGGAAAGCCCCACCCGGAACTATCCCCGGCTCTCGTACGCTTGTCCGTCAAAGGAGAGCGCGATGTCGATCAAGGAAATGATCCGCGAACACCCGCAGGTCGGGTCCGACTACAACGAAAGCCTCGCCGAGGCGGTCAAGCACGCAATGTACTGCGCGGCGATCTGCAACTCGTGCGCCGATGCCTGCAGCGCCGAGGAGATGGACATGGCGCGCTGCATCCGCCTGTGCCTCGACTGTTCCGACGTGTGCACCGCCACCTACCGCGTCGCCACTCGCCGCACCGACGAGAACCGCCAGCTCATCCGCAGCGTGCTCGCCGTGTGCATCGAGGCGTGCGAGACGTGCGCCGAGGAGTGCGCCAAGCACGACACCGACCATTGCCGGCGGTGCGAGCGGATGTGCCGCGAGTGCGCCGAAGACTGCCGCACCGCGCTCGCCGGTGTGAACGACGAGGTCCATGCCGACGGCGAGCGCAGCACCTTCGCGCACGGGGCGGACTGATGGGCGAGCTCAGCCAGGAGGAACGCGACGATCTCGGCGACAGCAAGTTCGCCTTTCCCGATCAGCGCAAGGAGCCGATCGAGGACGCCGACCACGTCCGCAATGCCATCGCGCGGTTCAACCAGGTCGAAGGCGTGAGCGACGCCGACCGCGACAAGGCGTGGAAGCGCATCAAGGCGGCCGCGAAGAAGTTCGACGTCGAGGTGAACGAGAAGAGCTGGCGCGAGATCGGCAAGGATTGATCGGTGAAGGCCGCGGGCGCGCTGATGGCCGGAGCGCTGCTGGCGCTCGCCGCGTGCGCGCCGTCGGCCGAGCACAAGCAGGCGGAGCCCACGTCGGCTGCCTCGCAATCAACTGCGAGCGGGCCCGCCGTATCGAGCTCGGCTGCCGCGCCCGGCACCACGCTGCCACCGGCAGGCGGCGGCGCGCCGCGCTACGTGGGCCGCTGGGCGACCCGCGCCGACCTGTGCGAGGGCGGCGCATGGGTGTTCACCCGCGATCACTTCGGGATCGAGGACGGGCCCGAGTGTCACTTCGACAAAGTCGCGGAAATCCCCGGCGGCTACCATATCGCCGCGCGTTGCACCGCCAAGGGCAAGCAGAGCCGGTCGGACGTGATGTTGCGGTTCGCCGAATCGGCGCACGCGATGCTTGTCGAAGGCCTCGCCTCGCTGCCGGACACCGGCCTGATCTACTGCGGCGAGAGCTGACGTCGGGGCACCCCACGCTCGCACCCGCTCGTCCTAAGCTTGTCGAAGGACGCCTCGCGAGGTCCGGCCGTGGTGCAGCACCCTTCGACAAGCTCAGGGTGAGCGGATGCGGGTAATGACCTCAGAGTATCAGGCCGCCTTGCGCAGGTTCACGCTGCGCGTGGAACTGAGCAAAGCCTCAAGCGGCTTTTCTTAGTTTGTCGAGCTTCTTGAGCGCCATCTGCCGCTTCAGCCGGCTGAGGTGATCGATGAACAGAATCCCCTCGAGATGGTCCATCTCGTGCTGGATGCAGGTGGCCATCAGCCCCTCCATCTGTTCCTCGTGCACGGTACCATCGAGGTCCTGCCAGCGCACGCGGCAGGTCTTCGGCCGGTCGACGTCGGCATAGATCTCGGGGACCGACAGGCAGCCTTCCGAATACGTCGCGAGCTCCTCCGCCGGATCGAGGATCTCGGGGTTCACGAATACGCGCGGCTCGCGCTTGGTCGGGTAGTGATGAGGGTGGTGCCCGGCATGGTCGCAGGCCTCGGGCTCGGCATCGAGATCGTCGGGCTGCAGGTCGATCACCAGCACCCGCTTGGGCACGCCGACCTGGATCGCCGCGAGGCCGATTCCGGGCGCGTCGTACATC
>JBQCFR010000361.1:0-4227 GCA_051958885.1 Tsuneonella sp. | reverse complement strand
CTTCGCCCGGCTTCGCTCCGCGCCCGGCGCGCCCGGCGACCTGCGCGACCTGCTGATAGGTCCGCTCGGCCGCGCGCAAGTCGCCGCCTTCGAGGCCGAGGTCGGCATCGACCACGCCCACCAGTGTGAGCTCGGGGAAGTGGAAGCCCTTGGTGACGAGCTGGGTGCCGACGATCATGTCGATCGAGCCGCTTTCGGCCATTTCGACGAACTCGGCCGCCTTCTCGGGCGAGTTGAGCGTGTCCGAAGTGACCACCGCCACGCGCGCTTCGGGCATGATCTCGGCCACTTCGTCGGCGATGCGCTCGACCCCGGGGCCGCAGGCGACGAGGCAATCGGGCTCGCCGCATTCGGGGCAGGCGGCGGGCGGCTCGGTCTCGTGCCCGCAGTGGTGGCAGGCGAGGCGGCTTGAGAAGCGATGCTCGACCAGCCACGCGGTGCAGTTGGGGCACTGGAAGCGGTAGCCGCAATTGCGGCACAGCGTCAGCGGCGCGTAGCCACGGCGGTTGAGGAACAGCAGCGACTGCTCGCCGCGCTCGAGCCTTTCCTGCATCTTTTCAAGGAGTCGCGGGGCGAGCCAGCGGCCGCGGGGTGGTGTCTCGACGGTGAGATTCACGGTGTCGATGCTCGGCAGCTCGGCCCCGCCGTAGCGGCTCTCGAGGTCGATCTTCTCGTACACGCCGCTTTCAGCCATTTGCAGGCTTTCGAGCGCGGGCGTGGCGCTGGCGAGGATCACCGGGATCTTCTCGAAGCGCGCGCGCATCACCGCCACGTCGCGCGCGTTGTAGCGCACCCCGTCGTCCTGCTTGAAACTGACCTCGTGCGCCTCGTCGACGACGATGAGGCCAAGGTTCTGATAAGGCAGGAAAAGTGCCGACCTTGCCCCCACCACGACTTGCGCTTCGCCATGCGCGATCGCGCGCCACGCGCGGCGGCGTTCCGTCGACTTGAGCGAGCTGTGCCAGACGATCGGGGCGGCGCCGAAGCGGTCTTCGAAACGGCGCAGGAACGCCTCGGTCAGGGCGATTTCGGGGAGCAGGACCAGGGCCTGCCTGCCCTGCCGAAGGCTCTCCGCGACGGCCTCGAAATAGACCTCGGTCTTGCCCGATCCGGTGACCCCGTCGAGCAGGAAAGGGGCGAACTTGCGCTCCCGAACGGTGTCAATGAAGCGCTTGGTCGCAGCGCTTTGAGCGTCTGACAACAGTGGTATCGCATGTTCGGCGTCAGCCCGGCGGTACGGCCGGTCGCAATCGACACTGACCGGCTCGAGCACCCCGTGCGCCACCAGCCCGCGGAGCACGCCTTCGCTCACTCCGGCAAGCCCGGCGAGCTCGCGCAGGGTCGCCTGCTCGCCCTCCAGCGCGTCGATCGCGCGCTCGCGCTGCGGAGTCATCCGCTCGGGCAGGCCGCCGGTGAGCCGGTATTCGGTCACGGTCGCCGGGCCGCGCAGCGCGCCGCCGCTCGCCAGCACCATGCGCGCGACGGAGGCGAGCGGCGCGCAGTAATAGTCGGCGGTCCATTCGATCAGCCGGCGCAGCTCGGGCTTCAGCGGAGGGACCGGCAGCTCGGCGAGCAGTGGGCGCAGGCGGGCGTCCGGAACCCGCTCCGACGGCAGCCGTTCCTCTTCCCACACGATCCCGACGATCTGCCGGGGGCCGAGCGGCGCGACCACGACCGAGCCGGGGCCGACGCGCATGCCGGCGGGAACGCGGTAGTCGAGCGGGCCGAGCGCGGCGTTGAAGATGACGAGGCGTACACGGTCCATGAGAGAAGGCCCATATGGGCGCCGCGTGGGTGGCGCGGCAAGAGGAGGAGATGCGGCTATGTCCGGATTGAACGCGACCACCCCGATGAACCTGCCGCGGCGGGGCTTCCTGAGCGGGGTGGCCGCTGCGGGCCTGCTCGTCCTGCCGGGATGCAGCACGCTCGGCGGCTACAGCTTCACCGACGCCATCGCGCGGCTGCTGTTCCTGTCGAGCGGGCGCGCGTTCGACCGCATGACCGCGCCGGGCGGGTTCTGGGACCAGCAGATCGCGCAGCTCGGGTTCGACCAGTTCCTCGGCGCGCGCGGCGGGGTGCTCTCGCGCATTCTCACGTCCGCGCTGTTCAAGGACCGGCTCGCGAACGCGCTGGCGCCGGTGGCATTCGACGCGGCGCAGCGCGCGGCGCCGGTGGTGGCGGACTCGATCCGGGTGATCGGCTTCCAGAACGCGGTCGACCTGGTGCGCGGCGGGCCGACCGCGGCGACCAGCTTCCTGCGCCAGCAGATGGGCACGCGCCTGCTCGACGCGATGCTGCCGCAGGTCGGGCAGGCCCTGCGCGTGGCGAACGATCCGATCGTCGGCCAGGCGCTCGCGGCGCTCAGCGGGGTGGACATTCCGCAAGTGGCGCGCAGCTTCACCGACAGCGTCGATAACGTGATCTGGGACCAGATCGGCCGCGAGGAATCGGCCATTCGCGCGGATCCGGCAAGCACGCGCGATCCGCTGATCGTGGGCGTGTTCGGGGTGAACAACGCGCTTTAGCGCCACCCGCGCCACCGCAACGCCTTTTTCCCGGCGGGGCCTAGCCGCTGCGGCGAAGCGTCGTTACATGGGCCGCCACGAATCTTCCGGCGAAAGCGCACCTGTGGCACAGCACGACATCCCCCTCGGCCTTACTTTCGACGACGTTTTGCTACGGCCGGGAGAGAGCGACATCGTGCCGAGCATGGCCGATACCCGCACGATGCTGACGCGCGGCATCGCGCTCAACATCCCGGTGATCTCGGCGGCGATGGACACCGTGACCGAGGCGGACATGGCGATCGTCATGGCGCAGCTCGGCGGGATCGGCGTGCTTCACCGCAATCTCGACATCGACGAACAGTGCGCCGCGGTGCGCGCGGTCAAGCGGTTCGAAAGCGGCATGGTGGTCAACCCGATCACCATTGGGCCTCATGCCACGCTGGGCGAGGCGCAGGCGATCATGACCGCGAATCGCATCAGCGGCATCCCGGTGGTCGACGGGCAGGGCAAGCTGTGCGGCATTCTCACGAACCGCGACGTGCGCTTCGCCGAGAACGCGAAGCAGCCGGTGCGCGAGCTGATGACCAGCGAGAACCTCGCGACCGTCAAGCTGGGGACGAACCAGGAGGAGGCGCGGCGGCTGCTGCACCAGCGCCGGATCGAAAAGCTGCTGGTGGTGGACGGGGACTATCGCTGCGTCGGCCTGATCACGGTCAAGGACATCGAGAAGGCGGTGACCTATCCCGACGCCACCAAGGACGAGAGCGGACGCCTGCGGGTGGCCGCCGCAACCACGGTCGGCGACAAGGGCTTCGCGCGGACCGAGGCGCTGATCGCCGCCGAAGTCGACGTGGTGATCATCGACACCGCGCACGGCCACAACAAGGACGTCGCGCGCGCGGTGGAGCGGGCGAAGACGCTGTCGAACTCGGTCCAGATCGTCGCCGGCAACGTCGCCACGGCGGAGGCCACGCGGGCGCTGGTCGACGCCGGTGCGGACGCGGTCAAGGTCGGCATCGGGCCGGGATCGATCTGCACCACGCGGGTGGTCGCCGGCGTCGGCGTGCCGCAGCTCACCGCGGTGATGGAATGCGCCGAGGAAGCGGCGAAAGCGGGCGTGCCGATCATCGCCGACGGCGGCCTCAGGACCAGCGGCGACGCGGCCAAGGCGATCGCGGCGGGCGCATCGTGCGTGATGATCGGCTCGATGCTCGCCGGGACCGAAGAATCGCCGGGCGAGACGTTCCTTTACCAGGGGCGCAGCTACAAGTCGTACCGCGGCATGGGCAGCGTCGGCGCGATGGCGCGCGGCAGCGCCGACCGCTATTTCCAGCAGGACGTCCAGACGATGAAGCTGGTGCCCGAAGGGATCGAGGGCCAGGTGCCCTACAAGGGTCCGGCGAAGGACGTGATCCACCAGCTTGTCGGCGGGATCAAGGCGGCGATGGGCTACACCGGCAGCGCCACCATCGAGGAGTTGCGCGAGCGCGCGCGGTTCGTGCGCATCACGGGCGCCGGCCTTGCCGAGAGCCACGTACACGATGTCGCGATCACGCGGGAAGCGCCCAATTATCCGACACGCTGACAGCCTCCCCGGGACGGGGAGGGGAACCGTGCGCAGCACGGTGGAGGGGACTCTGCTGCGTGCGCTGCGCGACGAGGCGAGTCCCCTCCGTCAGCCGCCTTTGGCGACTGCCACCTCCCCGTCGCAGGGAGGCTC
>JBQCFR010000360.1:0-2504 GCA_051958885.1 Tsuneonella sp. | reverse complement strand
GATCGCCTCGGTCACCTCTTCGCGCAGGGCCCGCAAGGCGGCGAAGCGCGCGGCAAGCGCCGGATCGCTCCATTCCGCGGGCAGCGGATGCGCCTCGAGCAAGTGGACGCTGCCACGCTCGGGGAAGCGCGTGGTCCACACTTCCTCGGCGGTGAACACCAGCACCGGCGCGGCGTAGCGGACGAGCGCCTGGAACAGCACGTCCATCACCGTGCGCGTCGCCCTTCGAGCAGTCCACTCGGGCGCATCGCAATAGAGCCGGTCCTTGCGGATATCGAAGTAGAACGCGCTGAGGTCCTCGTTGCAGAACTCGATCAGCGCGCGGACATATTCGTTGAAGTCGTAAGCCGCGATCGCCTGGCGCATCACCGCGTCGAGCTCGCTCAGCCGTGCGAGCACGTAGCGTTCGAGCTCGGGCATCGCGGCATACTCGACGCCCTCGCGCTCCCACTCGAACCCGTCGAGCGCGCCGAGCAGGTAGCGGAAGGTGTTGCGCAGCTTGCGGTACTGGTCGGCGACGCCTTTCAGGATCTCGTCGCCGATGCGGTGATCCTCGGTGTAGTCGACGCTCAGCGCCCACAGCCGGATGATGTCCGCGCCGTAGGTTTCCATCACCTTGATCGGGTCGATCGTGTTGCCGAGGGACTTGGACATCTTCATGCCCTTCGCGTCCATCGTGAAGCCGTGCGTGAGCACCGCGTCATACGGCGCGCGGCCGCGGGTCGCGCACGATTCGAGCAAGGACGACTGGAACCAGCCGCGATGCTGGTCCGACCCTTCGAGGTAGAGGTCGGCCGGCCAGCGCAAGTCGGGCCAGCGGTCCGATTCGAGCACGTAGGCGTGGCTGGTACCCGAATCGAACCACACGTCGAGGATGTCGGAGACCGGCTCCCATTCGGCGGGATCGTAGTCGGCGCCGAGGAAGCGGTGAGCGGTCTCGGGCAGCCAGGCGTCGATCCCCTCGGCGCGAACGGCTTCGACGATGCGCGCGTTCACAGCGGCGTCGACCAGGTAGTCCCCGCTGGCGCGATTGACGAATAACGTCATCGGCACCCCCCACGCGCGCTGGCGCGAAAGCACCCAGTCGGGCCGCCCTTCGACCATCGAGCCGATGCGGTTGCGGCCCTTCTCGGGGGTGAACTGCACGCGCGCGATTTCGGCGAGGGCGGTCTGGCGGAGCGTCTGGCCCGAGGTCGGCGCGTGGGCTTCGACAGGCTCAGCCTGAGCGGATTTGGTTTGGTTGGGCTGGGCGGGAGTTAATTCGGCCTCATCCCCCAACACCCGCTCATCCTGAGCTTGTCGAAGGACACGCGCGGCATCCGCCCCAAGCACCTTGTCCATCGGCACGAACCACTGCGGGGTGCAGCGGAAGATCACCTTGGCCTTCGAGCGCCACGAGTGCGGATAGGAATGCCGGTAGTCCGCACTCGCCGCCAGCAGCGCGCCCGCTTCGCGCAGGTCCGAACAGATCGGCCCGTCGGGCGCGTTGAACTTGGGGTTGATCACCGAGCCCTGCCCGCCGAGCCAGCCCCAGTCCGCGCGGTACTTGCCGTCGCCCTCGACCGCGAACTTGGGGGTCAGGCCATAGGCCTTGCACAGCTCGAAATCGTCCTCGCCGTGGTCGGGCGCCATGTGGACGAGCCCGGTGCCGGTGTCGGTGGTGACGAACTCGCCCGGCAGGAAGGGGCGGGGGGCGGCGAAGAACGCGAGTGCTGCCTCATCCATTCCACCAACCCCGTCGTCGCCCCGGCCTTGATCCGGGGCTTTGCTTCCCCCGTCCGGCGCCCCGGCGGAAGAAGAGCCTTGGCCCGCATCAAGTGCGGGCCGACGAGATTTGAGGAGGTTGTAGATCGGGTGACGCGCGACGGTGCCGGCGAGGTCGGAGCCTTTGATCGGCATTTCGCGATTGATCTCGAACGCCGATTTCTTTCCGGTCTGGGCCTCTATGCGGCGGATTTCGGCGAGAATGCGATCGAGAAACTGCTGCTTGAGAGTCTGCGCGACCAGATAGTAGCGATACCCGGAGTTTTCGTCTGCAACGGTCCGCTCTGACTCCATGAAGCAGGCGTCGAGGAGGACGTAATCAATCTCCGGTCCATACGCGATCGCCTGGTTCACCGGAATCGTCCACGGCGTGGTGGTCCAGATCACCGCGTGCGCGCCGACCAGCTCGGGGATCGGGCTCTCGACGATCTCGAACGCCACGTCGATCTGGGTCGAGACCACGTCCTCGTACTCGACCTCGGCCTCGGCGAGCGCGGTCTTTTCGACCGGGGACCACATCACCGGCTTGGCCCCGCGGTAGAGCTGGCCGCTGGTGGCGAACTTGAGCAGCTCGGCGACGATCGTCGCCTCGCTCTCCTTCTGCATCGTCAGGTACGGGTGGTCCCAGTCGGCGCTCACGCCGAGGCGCTTCAGCTGCTCGCGCTGGGTGTCGACCCAGTGCTGCGCGTAAGCGCGGCATTCGGCGCGAAACTCGGCGAGCGGGACGGCATCCTTGTCCT
>JBQCFR010000359.1:0-4583 GCA_051958885.1 Tsuneonella sp. | reverse complement strand
GTCGTCCAGATGCTTGCCGATGTCGCCTCGGTGCTGTGCGGGTTCATGGTCGCCGGCCGCATCGTCGCGGGGTGGGTGCCCACACCGATGGCGTGGCTGCAGGCGCAGCTCCTGCTGCCGGTCTATCTCACCATTGCCCTGTATCAAGGCGTCTATTCGATCCGCAGCCTGACCGACCAGCGCTTCGCCATGCGGCGCGCAGCGATGGCGCTCGCGGTTGCTGCCGCGCTGCTCTTCTTCATCACCTACTACGTCAAGTCGCAGATCACCCTCTCCCGTACCGTCATGACCGTCGCGCTTGCGCTCACCTGCGGTTTTCTCGTCGCCAGTCGGGCGCTGATCAGTGCGGCGATGCGCCGGCTTTGGGGTCCCTCGGCGGTCAACGTCCTCGTCATCGACGATGGCGGACCCCATGTAGAGATTCCCGGCGCCATCCATATCGACGCCGCGGAGATGGGGCTGATCCCCGACCTGGCCGATCCACACAGCCTCGATCGCATCGGCCGCTATTTCATCAACATGGACCGCGTGCTTGTCAGCTCACCGGCGGACAGGCGCGACGAATGGGCCTTCATCCTGCGTGCGGCCGGAATTCGCGGCGAAGTGACCTCGGATGCCCTCCACGAGCTTCGTCCCCTGGGGCTCATCGACAACGGCGATTCGGTGTCGCTGATCGTGTCGGCCGGTCCCCTCGGGATTCGCGCACGCACGCTAAAGCGGGTGTTCGATTGCGCGGTGGCGCTCGTGGCCCTCGTCGCGGCGGCGCCGGTGATGCTGGTCACCGCGCTCCTCATCAAGGCAGAGGACCGGGGACCGGTCTTCTTCGTGCAGCGACGGCTCGGCCAGGGCAACCGCTTCTTCGACATGTACAAGTTCCGCTCGATGCGCGTGGCGTCGAGCGACCATGCGGGCAATCGCTCCACATCGCGAGGGGATGACCGCTGTACGCGAATCGGGCGCTTCATTCGCCGCACCAGCATCGACGAGCTGCCCCAGCTGCTCAACGTCCTCAAAGGCGAGATGAGCGTAGTCGGGCCGCGCCCGCACGCGCTGGGATCGCAGGCCGGGGACAAGCTGTTCTGGGAGGTCGATGGGCTTTACTGGCATCGGCACGCGCTCAAGACGGGCCTCACCGGACTGGCGCAGGTGCGCGGGCTACGCGGAGCCACGGAACACGAGAGCGACCTGGAAGGCCGGCTTCACGCCGATCTCGAGTACATCGCGCGCTGGAGCCCGGTCCAGGACGTGTGGATCGTCGTCAAGACGATCGGCGTGCTGATGCACCGGCAGGCATTCTAACGTCCAATATGGATATTCGCTTCGCACCTGCGGAAAGTGGCTTGAAACGATTCATTAAGCTGGTAGTTTAAGCTCCGAATCGACTACCCAGATGGAGACTAAGATGAAGATCGCCCATACTGTCGCGCTGGGAGTTGCGCTTGGAAGCCTCGCTACGGCAGGCGTGGCACAAGATGCCCGTTCTGCAGGCGCGATGCCGGCCTACACCCCGGCCTCGGCCCCGCTGAGCCGCGGTTCGGCGCATGCGACGGATGAGAGCGACATGCATGGCAGCGGCGTCGTTCTTGCGGTCCTGGCGATCGCGGCCATCATCGCCGCGATCATCATCGCAGCGAGCGGCGGCAACGACAGCCCGGGTTGATCGGGTCAACTTGACTACGGAGAAGAGGCCCGGCCACAACCGGGCCTTTCTTTTGCGTGGACGCCGGACCCGGAAATGAAGCGAAAGACCCGCCGCGGCCAAAGCGCGCGCTCCGGCCCTAGATTGGGGCCGGCGGTTGCGCTGCCCAAAGTTGAGCCGCATTTCTGGCCCGTGGCGACGCTCCTGGGCGGTGCAATCGTACTGGGCGGAGGCGGTAGCCCCACTCCCGGACCGGAGCTCCTGCTCGAACTCATCGCGGCCGGCTGTGCGGCCGCGATGATCGTCGGACCCGCCCGGATGACCGCGGTGCCCGCTTCCACTCGGACTGTCTGGATCGTCGCGGGGTTGGTGCTGCTGCTTCCGGCCCTGCAGCTGGCGCCGCTGCCGGCGGGCATGTGGCATTCCTTGCCGGGCCGCGAGTTGGAGGTTCAGTCGCTCTCGCTCACCGGGGACGACGCGACATGGCGGCCGTGGTCTTTGTTTCCGCATCGCACGCTTGCCGGCCTGCTGGCCGCGGTGCCGCCGGTGATCCTGATGCTGGCGGTGAGCCGCCTCGATCCGCTTTCTCACCGGCGCCTGCTGGCGATGGTGATGATCGGCGGGTTCGCCTCAGTTGCGCTCGGCGCGATTCAGCTTTCCGGCGGCCTGACGAGCGCGTTCCGGATCTACAGCCAGTCCAATCCGGGATACCTCAACGGCTTTCAGGCGAACCGGAACGCCGAAGCCGACGTGATCCTCATTGCCATTGTCGCCGTCTCAGCACTGTCCGCCGCAGCCCGTCCGGCGGGGACCCTCGCGCGGCCCCGTTGGCTGGTGAGCCTCGGGCTGGGGCTGCTCGCGCTCGGCTTGGTGCTCACCGGATCGCGCGCCGGGATCGCCTTGCTCCTGCCCGTCGGCGCGCTGGCGCTGGCGCTGGTGTTCGGATTGCCGCGACGCCCGCTGGCGGCCATCGCCGCGGTATCGGCGGCGGCAATCGCGGCGTTCGCCTTGTTGCAACACAATCCTGCGATCCAGCGCGTGCTCGGACGCTTCGGCCTGGTCGTCGCGGACGATAGCCGCGCGCAGCTGTGGTCCGATGCAATCTTCGCCATCAAGGAGTTCTGGCCGGTCGGGGCGGGCATCGGCGCGGCCGCGCCCATTCTCACGGCGGTCGAACGTCTCGACCTCGTCGACCTGACGCACCCGAACCGCGTGCATAACGATTTCCTCGAGCTGGTGCTGGAAACGGGCGTATTCGGTCCGCTCGTGCTGCTCGCGATCGCCGCCCTGCTGGCGCGCGCGGCGGTGTTGCACTTGCGAGACAACGATGCCCAAATTAGGGTAATTGGGGTCGCGGCGCTTGCTATCCTCGGGATAATCGCAATTCACTCCATCGTGGACTATCCGCTACGGTCGATGTCGCTGGCGCATCTGGCCGGCTTGGCGGCGGGAATGATCCTGTCGCGGCGGGAGGGGCGCTCGCCGGTGGCGGGCAACGGAGGTACTGCTTGAAATTCACCTTTGCCCTGTTGGCGGGGTTCGCCGCGTCCGTGCTCGGAGGCTGCGCTTCGACCGCAGAAAACCCCGCGCTGGCGACGGGGCCCGCTGCCTACCAGGTCATCCCCGTGCAAGGCGCGCCGGGGCCGCAGGACGCGATGATCCGCCTGCGCCCGGGTGATGAAATATCGCTTGCGGTGCTTGGCGAGCCCGACCTCAAGCTCGACGACGTGGTCGTCAGCGAGGCGGGATCGATCCAGCTCCCGCTGGCCGGTGAAGTCCACGCAGAAGGGCTGACGAGCGGCGAGCTTGCCGAGACGGTACGCCAGCAGCTGTCGCATTACCTCCGCAATCCCAAGGTCGCGGTCAATCTCTCCAAGCCGGTGGTGCGCACGGTCTCCGTCGAAGGTGAGGTCGACAAGCCCGGTGTTTTCGTGATCACGCGCGAGACGACATTGCTCAGCGCGCTGGCGTTGGCTCAGAGCCCCACCCAGCTGGCCAAGCACGACGAGATTTTCGTGTTCCGCAAGATCAACGGCCGGCAGGCCGGCGCGCGGTTCGACCTCCTGCAGCTCCGCAGCGGGCTGGCCCCCGATCCGCAGATTCTTCCTGACGACGTGGTCGTTGTCGGCAAGTCCGCCAAGCGGGCGGTATTCGAGGACTTCCTGCGCGCAGCGCCGTTCTTCAACGTCTTCGCGGTTCTGGCTAACACCAATGGGAACGGCAATTGAGAGACCCCGTGGCGACAATTCCGGCAAGCCCACTCGAGCCTGAGGGCTATGGGCCGCCCGACGATGGTTCCGCTCGCGAAGGTTTCTCGCTGGGCTATCTTCTGGCGACAGTCCGGCGCAACCTGTGGCTGATCGCCGCGATCATGGCGGCCGCAGTCGCCGCAGCGGTCGCCGCCACCCTCCTGGCGACGCCGCGCTACACCGCGACCTCCACGGTGCAGGTCAACGAGACCGCGGACGAGGTCATCGGCAACGAACAGGATCCCAACAACGCGAACGTCTACGATTACGATCGCTTTCTGCAGACGCAAGTCGACATCCTGAACAGCCAGGCGCTCGCCGAGCGGGTGGTCAATCGGCTCAACCTCGCCAACGATCCGGAGTTCTTCGAAAGCGCCGGCGTCGACATCAAGGACGAGGCGACCAAAGTCCGGCCCGCCAAGCGGGTCGCGGCAGACATCCTTCACCGCAGCCTCAGCATCGACACGCCGCGCAACACGCGGATTCTGCCGATCCATTTCACCTCGACGCAGCCCGAACTGGCGTCCCGGATCGCCAATGCCTACGCCAGTGAGCTGATCGACGCGAACCTGCAACGCAAGTTCGACAGCTCCGCCTACGCCCGCAGCTTCATCTCGGATCAGCTCGCCGAGGCGAAGAACCGGGTCCAGGCGTCGGAGAAGGCGCTCAACGACTACGCGCGCAGCACCGGCCTC
>JBQCFR010000358.1:0-4281 GCA_051958885.1 Tsuneonella sp. | reverse complement strand
CCTGCACCTCGTGCTTCGGAGTACGGTGGCCTGGCCGTTTGGTCGGGTGACCGCGTGCGGCGCGCGGAGGAGGGCCTGCTCTATTTCGTCGGCCGCCGCGACGCGATGATCAAGAGCGCCGGCAACCGGATCAGTCCGCAGGAGATCGAGGACGCCGCGCGCGCGACGGGTCTTGCCGCGGAAGCAGTGGCGCTCGGAGTCAAGGACGAGCGGCTCGGCCACGCGGTCCACCTCGTGGTGCGCCCGCTGGTCGACATGGCGCGCGCGCAGGAGGAGTTTCCCAAGATGCTCGCCAGGGCGCTGCCCAACTTCATGCAACCCAAGGCGATCCACTGGCGCGAGACGTTGCCGCTCAACCCGAACGGCAAGCTCGACCGCACCGCTATCGCCGCGGAGATCGGCGCATGAGCGTGGGCAAGCCCGCGGCCAAGCCGCTCGGACCGATCCCCGCCGGCTACGAGGCGACCGGCGGCGAGCTGGCGATCGGCGGCCGGCCCGCGAGTGCGTTAGTGGAAGAGGCGGGAGGCACCCCGCTGTTCGTCTATTCGCGCGCGCTGCTTGACCGGCGCATGGCCGAACTGCGCGCCGCGATGCCCGAGCGGCTGGCGATCCACTACGCGGTGAAGGCGAACCCTTTCCGCCCGGTGATCGACCACATGGCCGGGCTGGTCGGCGGCTTCGACATCGCTTCCGGCGGCGAGCTCGCGATGGTGCTCGATGCCGGGATCGATCCCGCGCTGGTCAGCTTCGCGGGACCGGGCAAACGCGATGCCGAGCTCGAGGCGGCGATTCTCGCGGGCGCGACGCTGAACGTCGAATCGGAGAACGAAGCCCGCCGCGCGCTCGCGCTCGCCGAGCGGCTGGGCAAGACGCCGCGGCTCGCGATCCGGGTCAATCCCGACTTCGAGCTGCGCGGCAGCGGCATGAAGATGGGCGGCGGGGCCAAGCCGTTCGGGCTCGACGCAGAGCGCGTGCCGGCGCTGGCGCGCGAGCTGATCGCCGCGGGCGCCGACTGGCGCGGCCTGCACATTTTCACCGGCAGCCAGGCGCTCGATGCCGAGGCGATCGCCGAGACGCAAGGCAACGTGCTCGGCCTCGCCGACGCGCTCGCAGGCGAGATCGGGCAGCCGCTGCCCAAGCTCAACATGGGCGGGGGGCTGGGGATCCCCTATTTTCACGGCGACACGCCGGTCGATCTGGCGCTTGTCGGCAGCCGCCTCGCGGAACGTTTCGAAGACTTGCCGGAGACGCTCGCGGACACCGCGCTGTGCATAGAGCTCGGCCGCTACCTGGTGGGCGAGGCGGGGGTGTACTTGTGCACCGTTGTCGACCGCAAGCAGAGCCACGGCGAGACCTACCTCGTCACCGACGGCGGGCTGCACCATCAGCTCGCGGCGTCGGGCAATTTCGGCACCGTGGTGCGGCGCAACTACCCCGCCGCGATCGCCACCCGCTTCGGCGCGCCGGCGGAGGAAGTCGCCAGCGTGGTCGGCTGCCTGTGCACCCCACTCGACCGGCTGGCTGACAAGGCCGAGCTGCCGCGCGCCGAGGTCGGCGATCTCGTCGCGGTGTTCTGCGCGGGCGCTTACGGCGCCAGCGCGAGCCCGGTCAATTTCCTGGGGCAGGGGGCGGCGCGGGAAGTGCTTGTCTAGCCCGACGAAGGGCCGGCCAGCAGGCGGGGCGCCTAACGCGTTAACCCTTGAATTTACGATGTCCCATGGCGGGACCGGGCTTCACGAAGCCGTTCAAGACTAACGAGATGTTCACCAATTTCCGCGAGGAAGCGGGCCGGAATACCGCGGGTGCGGTGCGCCGGGTCGCTCCCGGTCGCCGTGCAAAGCGCCCGCGCAGCACAGGCAAGGATGCGCATCGATGCCGAGTACCCGAGTCCCGAAGTTCCTCGCGGTCTTGCTGATCGCCGCGCTCTCGCTCGCCGGATGCGCGACCACCGGCGGGCAGCAGCTTCCGCCTGCCTCGTTCGTGGCGATGCAGGAAGGTCCGGGCGAGGACTACGTGATCGGCCCGCTCGACGAGCTGACGGTCAACGTCTGGCGCAATCCCGAGCTCAGCGCCGAGAAGATCCAGGTCCGTCCCGACGGGCGCATCACCACGCCATTGGTCAGCGACATGCCGGCAGTCGGCAAGACGCCGGCGATGCTGGCGCAGGACATTCGCCTGCAGCTGTCGCAGTATATCGAGGATCCGCTGGTGAGCGTGATCGTGACCAACTTCGCGGGCACCTTCAGCCAGCAGATCCGCGTCGTCGGCGCGACCGAGAAGCCGGCAAGCATCCCCTACCGCGCGAATATGACGGTGCTCGACGCGATGATCGCGGTCGGCGGCCTGAGCGAATTCGCCGCCGGCAACAAGGCCAAGCTGATCCGCTTCGACAAGCAGCAGGGCCGCCAGCGGACCTACGCGCTGCGCCTCGGCGACTTGCTCAAGAAGGGCGACAGCAAGGCCAATGTCATGCTGATGCCCGGCGACGTGATCATCATCCCCGAAAGCATGTTCTGAGAGGCCGGCGCTAGATGAACGAGGTCTTCGAAGAGCTGCAGGCCGCGCTCCATTCGGTGTGGCACCGCCGCTGGCTGGCGCTGGCGGTGGCGTGGGGCGTGTGCGTGCTCGGCTGGCTTGTCGTGGCGACGATCCCCAACACCTACGAATCGAAGGCGCGCGTGTTCGTCCAGCTCGACGACGTGCTGACCAAGCAGCTCGACATCGCCAACGGGGGCAAGGACGACATCGACCGCGTCAAGATGACGCTGGCGAGCGCGGTGAACCTGGAAAAGGTGATCCGATCGACCGATCTCGGCAAGGACATCGGCAGCCAGGCGGCGATGGACCGCGCGGTCGCCGGCTTGGCGCAGAAGGTCAAGGTCGAGAGCAAGGAAGACAACCTGTTCACGATCACTGCGGCGGTCGGCAAATCGAAGCTGTCCGACGCGCAGAACGCCAAGCTGGCGCAGGACGTGGTCCAGAAGCTGATCGACATCTTCCGCGAGGAGAACGTCGCCGGCAACCGCGGCGATGTGGCGCAGACGCTGGTGTTCCTCGACCAGCAGCTCGACCAGCGCAAGACCGAGCTCGAGGCGGCCGAGCAGAAGCGCATGGCGTTCGAGGCCGCGCATCCCGAGCTGATCGGCGGCACCGGCGCGCTGTCCGCGCGGCTGGCCAATTCGCAGCAGGAAATGCGCGGGGTCGATGCCGATCTCGCCGCCGCGCAGAGCGCGCTGGCGGCGATCAACGGGCAGCTTGCCGGCACGCCGCGCACGATTGCGGGGGTCGGCGGCGGCGGAGCAAGCGCCGCGCTGGCGCAGGCGCAGGCGCAGCTCACCGGCATGGAATCGCGCGGGCTGACCGACAGCCACCCCGACGTCGTCGCGCTCAAGAAACAGATTTCATTGCTGCAGCGGCAGGCGGCGGCAGAGGGCGGCGGGGGCGGCATGCCCAACCCCGCGTACACCTCGCTGATCTCGATCAAGGCCGAGCGCGAGGCGAACGTGCAAGCGCTCTCGGCGCGCAAGGCCGCGCTCCAGGCCGACCTCACCGGCGCGATGGCCGACCAGGCGACCGAGCCGACGGTGGCGGCCGAGGCGAACCGCATCAGTCGCGACTACGAGGTGCTCAAGACCAAGTACGACCAGCTGCTCAACGATCGCGAGGAGATGAAGCTGCGCGGGCAGGTCGAGAACGAGCGCTCGAGCTTCAAGTTCGACGTCGTCGATCCGCCGAGCATGCCGCGCCAGCCGGCCTCGCCCAACCGGCCGCTGCTGCTGTTCGGGGTGCTGATCGCCGGGCTGGCGGCGGGCGTGGGCGCGGCCTTCGGGATCGGCAAGCTGCGCTCGACTTTCGCCACCACCGCGGGGCTCGGGCGGGCGATGGAGCTGCCGGTGCTCGGCGCGATCTCGGATACGCTGACCGAAGCGCGCCGCGTCGCCGAGCGCAAACGCATGAAGCTGTTCCTCGGCGGCAGCGGGGCGCTCGCGGGGATGTTCGTGCTCCTGCTGGGGATCGAGTTCGTCCAGCGCGGAATGGTCGGGTGAGGGGCAGACGATGACCGAACAGAGCAAGATTCCGCTGCCCGAGAGCGACGACGGCAAGGGCGAGAGCTCGCTGTTCGAGCGCGCCAGCGGCGCGTTCGGGCTTGGCTTCCGCCCCGCGCCGATGCCGGTCCGGCTCGACGAGCCGCCGATGAAGCGCGCCGGGCCGGTGCGCCGCGGCGCGCAGGCCGAGCCTGCGCCCGTGAGTGTTGCCGAGCCGATTGCTTCTGCCGACGCG
>JBQCFR010000357.1:0-3044 GCA_051958885.1 Tsuneonella sp. | reverse complement strand
TCACCCGCGCCTCGCCCTTGAGTTCGTAGGGGATCGACTTGTCGATGATCGTGCTGCCGAAGCCGCGCCGCTCGGGCGGCTTGACCGGCGGGCCGCCCCGCTCGCGCCAGCAGATCAGCAGGTCTCCCTGCACGTCTCGCTCGAGCGCGATCTCGAGCCGGCCGCTGCTGTCGCACAGCGCGCCGTACTTGGCCGAATTCGTCATCATCTCGTGCAGCACCAGCGCGAGCACGGTGTATGCCTCGGGCGCGATCAGCACGTCGGCCCCGGCGATCGTCACCCGGTCGGCCTTGCCCGAGAGGTAGGCGCGGGCTTCGGCTTCGATCAGTTCCGTAAGCGACGAATGGCTCCAGTGCCCGCGGGTGATGTGATCGTGCGCGGTCGCCAGCGCGGCGATGCGCCCGCCGATCAACTCGGAGAAGCTGGCTACATCGCTCGCCTCGTGGCGGGTCTGGCTGATCAGGCTGCGGATCAGGTTGAGGATGTTGCGCACCCGGCGGTTGAGCTCGGCGATCAGGAGCTCCTGCTGCTCCTGCGAGCGCATCCGTTCCTGCATCGCGTCGTCGGTCAGTCGCAGGATCACCTCGAGCAGCGTAACGCGCAGTGATTCGGCGATCTGCAGTTCCTCGGGCGTCCAGTCGGCGCTGCGCCCGCTGACCGACTGCTTCCACGCCTCGAAGCTCTTGCGCGGGGTCAGCCGCGCGCCGTTCGGGCCGTATTCGACCGGCTTCTCCGGATTGCCCGCCCAGGTGACCACCTGCGGCAGCTCGCGCCGCCACAGCACGAAATAATCGCGCGGGCGGCGCGAGACCGGGATGACCAGCGCGCCCACCGCGACATCGGCGAACGTATGCGCGGCGGGCACCCGCTCGGCGAGCGCGGTGCTGGCGAAGATGCGGCTGGTCGCCCCGCTGTTGAGCGCGGGCAGCAGCGCGGTGAACTGCGCTTCCTCGGGAGCGCTGCCGCGCGCGCGGTAAACGCCGTCGACGTAGATGCTCGCCCCGTCGTGCGCGATGACATCGGCCAGCACCGCTTCGAGCGTCGCGAGATTCTCGACCAGCGAGGTGCCGCCCGCCAGCCGCGCCATCAGCCGGTCGTGGACCTCGCGGCCCTTGCCCGCGAGGCGGTTGCCGGCGTCGGCGCTCACCCGGTCGAGCAGCAGCGAGAACAACTGGCTGAACAGCTCGGCGACCGTGCGCAGCGAATAGGGCAGTACGCGCGGCGCGTAGTGGTGGCAGGCGAACAGCCCCCACAGCTTGCCGCGGATCACGATCGAGATCGACAGCGACGCCTCGACCCCCATGTTCTTGAGGTATTCGATATGGATCGGCGAAACCGCGCGCAGCGTGCTCAGCGACAGGTCGAGCGGCTGCCCTTCGAGCGAGGTCTGCGGCACGATCGGCACGGGCTCGGCGTTGACGTCGCTGATGATGCGGAACGGGTTGCGCACGTAGAGCGCGCGCGCCTGCGCGGGGATGTCGGTCTTGGGATAGCGCAGGCCGAGGAACGCCTCGAGCGCGGGCTCGCGCGCCTCGGCGACCACTTCGCCGCTCTGGTCCTCGTGGAAGCGGTAAACCATCACCCGGTCGAACCCGAGGATGCGCTTCAACTGGCCGGCGGCCTCGCGGCAGATGGCGCCCACCTCGCCGAGCGGCTCGAGCTCGGCCATCAGCGGGCGCAGCGCGCCGACATGGCTGACGAAGCCCTCGGCGTCGTGCGGCTCGAACTCGATCACGGTCAGCGGGCCCGACTGGTGGATCGCGACGTCGAACAGCGTGCGCGCGGCGGTCAGCGGCTGGCCGAACACCCGCTCGACTGTCTCGCCTCCGCCGAGGCCCGCCAGCGCGGCGCGCAGCCGGGCGACCGCCTCGGCGGTGAACAGCTCGGCCAGCGGCATTCCGGGCGCGATCGCGCCGCCGCCCAGCACGTCGGCGAAGTTGGCCGAGTAATGCGCGACCATCCAGTCGGCGTTGACCGCCACCAGCGCGCCGAACGGCTGAATCAGCCCGAGGACGTGGATCGGCTCGCGGTCGCAGTTCGTCAGATCGACGTCGTAGCTCGGCCCCGTCATGCCGCGGCCCTCAGCGGCGCGCGATCGGCGGCGGCGAGGAACTGCGCGAAGACCGCTTCCGCTCCCGCCACGGCAGCGCGCGTCTCCTCGGCATTCGCGGAGCGTTCCAGGTGCGGGCGCAGCGCGCTCCAGAACGCCGGCATCGCCGGATCGGCCAGGAACGCCGTGGGCCAATCGCCGGAAGCCGTGCGCCGGAGGTGCGCGAGCATCGCCCGGTTGCCGAGCGAAGACCCCCCGAGCGCCCATGCGACGCCGAGCGCCGTGCCTGCGCACATCGGGGGTGCGGCAAACGGCATGGCGGCCGCCCCGCCTATCACGCCGAGCGCGGCGAGGTCGGCTGCGGTCAGCGCGCTCTGCGCCGGCGGCAGGAGGGCGGCCGGCAGGTGCGCGCCGCACCACCGCTCGATCGGGCCGCGCGCGGCGAGCTGGATGCGCAGGAAGCGCGCATAGTCCGCCCGGTCCGCGAGATCGAGCGCACCGAGACGCGCGTCGAGCCGGCTGTGCAGGTCCGCAGTGGATGATTTCAGGTCATGGCGCAGGGTCAAGATCGGGTCGTCGCGTCCAGGCTAGCCCATGCGGGCGATGAAACCGGACGCCTCACGTCCTTCCAAGGTTCGCGCGCTTAGCGGACTCCCTCGCCCCCCTCAACTCGCAACATCGCGCGCGGTTCCCACGGGCCCGGGCCCGGTCAGCCCTTGGTCAGCAGCTTGTGCCCGTGGTCGCGGATCGCGCCGGCGACCATCGGCTCGATGAAGCCGAGCGCGGCGGGCAAGGGGATGTCGAAGATGAGCTGGTCGGGCTCGATATCGACATAGCCGTTGATCCCCTGCCCCATCGCGGTGACCGACAGGTTCATGCGGTTCTCGCTCGGCCAATCGGTCCGCACCATTGCGCCGGGCAAGGGGATTTTCTCCGCGATCTCGTGGCTGCGGGCCTTGAGCCGCTCGCGAACGGTGCCCTGATCGAGCGAATG
>JBQCFR010000356.1:0-14856 GCA_051958885.1 Tsuneonella sp. | reverse complement strand
AATACCGCAAGTTCGGCGTGAGCCTGGCCTACACGCCCACGGTGCTCGCCAACGGACGGATCTCGATCCGCGTGCGGCCCGAGGTGTCGGAGCTGTCGAGCCAGGGCGCGATCACCATCGGTGGCTTCCAGATCCCCGCCCTGACGGTCCGTCGCGCGGAGACCACGGTCGAACTCGGCTCCGGCCAGAGCTTCATGATCGCCGGCCTGATGAGCAACAACGCGCAGAACACGATCGACAAGGCGCCGGGTGTCGGTGACGTGCCGATCATCGGCAACCTGTTCCGCTCGCGCTCGTTCCGGCGCGGCGAGACCGAGCTGGTGATCGTCGTGACCCCCTACCTGGTCAAACCGGTCGACGGCAACGACATCCGCCTGCCCACCGACGGCTTCCAGGCCGCCACCGAGATGCAGAGCCTGCTCGGCTACCGCGAGAACGACGGCGTTTCCGGCGGCACGCGGCCCAGCCCGACTGCCCGCGACACGCAGGCGCCGGGTCCCGGTGTCTCGGTGATCCAGCCGCAAGCCTTGCTTCCGGCCGGCTCCGCCCCGGCCGACCGCCAGGCCGCCGACAAGCCCCGCCGCAAGGACCGCCGCGCCGAAGCGACGCCGGCTCCTGGCTTCAGCTTCAAGTGAGAAAGGTGAGATCGATGCCCATCAATCGCAAAGTTGCGGGCGCCATTGCCCTCTCGCTCAGCGTCGCGCTGGCCTCGTGCGGCGGGATGGCGACCAACCGCAGCCTCTATTCGACCAAGCAGGCGGTGGTCGACCGGACCAGCTACGTGTTCGACGTGCAGTCGAGCGCGGGCGGCCTGCCGATCTCCGAAAAGCAGCGCCTCGCATCGTGGTTCGACGCGATGGACCTGCGCTACGGCGACCGGGTCTCGCTCGACGATCCGATGATGAGCGCGGCGACACGCGCCGATGTCGCCGCGATCGCCGGCCGGCACGGCCTTCTCGTCAGCGACGGGGCGCCGGTCACGCAAGGGTACGTCCAGCCGGGCCAGACTCGGGTGGTCATCACCCGCTCCAACGCCGCGGTGCCGGGCTGCCCCGACTGGTCGGCCAAGTCCGACATGAATTTCAACAACGGGGTCTCGCCGGGCTACGGCTGCGCGGTGAACGGCAACATGGCGGCGATGGTCGCCAACCCCGAAGACCTGCTGCACGGTCAGGAAGGCTCGGGCGAAACGGTCGTGATGAGCTCGACCAAGGCGATCGAGACCTATCGCAAGACGGCGCCGACCGGCGCCGGCGGGCTCAAGGAGACGAGCACCAGCTCGGGTTCAGGAGGTAAGTAAGTCATGAATGCACCCTGGAAACCCGGCATGCCCGGCAACCGCGATCCCTTCGCCGCATTCATTTGCGACGAGACCGCACTCGACATCCTGCGTCCGGTCGTCATCGAGATGGGCTGGCAGCCGGAAAAGTGCGCCAAGGGCGGACTGCGCAACGCCGTCCAGTCCCTCTCGGTGGCGGCGAGCCCGAACATCCTGATGGTCGATCTGTCCGAGAGCGGCGACCCGCTCAACGACATCAACGCGCTGGCCGAAGTCTGCGAGCCGGGCACCGTGGTGATCGCGGTGGGCCAGGTCAACGACGTGCGCCTTTACCGCGATCTGCTCGCGAGCGGGATTCACGACTACCTGCTCAAGCCGCTGTCGGCCGGGCAGCTGCGCGATGCGCTCAACCAGGCGCAGACCGTGTTCATGGCGCCCAAGGCGAACGATCCGAGCACGGCCAAGCGCCACATCTCGACCGCAGTCGTCGGCACGCGCGGGGGCGTGGGCGCTTCCACGCTGGCGACATCGCTGGCGTGGATGTTCTCCGCCGACCACAAGCTGCCCACCGCCTTGCTCGATCTCGACGTGCACTTCGGCACCGGGGCGCTGGCGCTCGACCTCGAGCCCGGACGCGGTCTGACCGATGCGATCGATAACCCGAGCCGGATCGACGGGCTGTTCATCGAACGCGCGATGATCCGCGCGAATGACAACCTGGCGATCCTCTCCGCCGAAGCGCCGATCAATTCGCCGCTGATGACCGACGGCAGCGCGTTCGTGCAGCTGGAGGAGGAGTTCCGTCACGCGTTCGAGATGACCGTGATCGACTTGCCGCGGAACATGCTGATCAATTTCCCGCACCTGCTGGCGGACGTCAACGTGGGTCTCCTCGCCACCGAGATGACGCTGGCCAGCGCGCGCGACACGATCCGCATCCTGAGCTGGCTCAAGAGCAACGCCGCCCATGCCCTGCCGATCGTGGTCGCGAACAAGGTCCAGACCGGTGTCGCGGAGATCACCAAGGCCGATTTCGAAGCCTCGATCGAACGCAAGATCGACTTCTCCGTGCCGTTCGATGCGAAGGCCGCGGCCAACGCCGCCAAGCTCGGCCAGACGTTCGCCGATGCCAACCGCGCGACCAAGGCCAGCTCGGTGATCAAGCAGGTCGCCGAGCGGGTCATCGGCGCCAGCGACGAAGAGGCCGAGGAAGCCGAAACGCAGAAGAAGTCGCTGCTCGGCAGCTTCGATTTCAAGTCGCTGCTGGCGAAGAAGGACAAGCCGTCCGCCAAGGTTGCAGCCGACTGACTCGCTGCCGGCCGCCTCGCGGCGCCGGCAGAGCAAGCGCGATGAACGAATGAAGGGCGGGACAAGAGCATGAACGTAATCCAGCTCCTGATGTTCGCCGGCGGCGTGATGGCGCTGATGGTGCTCGGCTATACGCTGCTGTCGGGCCCGTCGCCCAGCAAGGAAGGCGTGCGGCGGCTCCAGGCGGTGCGTTACCGCCACTCGGAGAGCACCGACACCAAGGTCGAATCGCAGCTCAAGAAGGCGATCGCGGCGCGCAAGCCCAAGACTCACAAGGTCGCCGGCTCGGGTTCGCGGCTCGAAGCGCTGGCGGTGCGGCTCGACCGGACCGGCAAGGGCTGGACGCTGACTCAGTACTTCTATGCCTCGCTGGGCGTCGGCGTGACGTTCGCGGTGCTCATTTACCTGCGCTCGGGCGCGGCGCTGCTGTCGCTTGCGGTGGGCATCTTCGCGGGTGCGGGCCTGCCGCACATGGCGGTGAACTTCTTCGTCAAGAAGCGCACCAACCAGTTCAACGCCAAGTTCCCCGACGCCATCGAGCTGCTCGTGCGCGGCCTGCGGTCGGGTCTGCCGGTGACCGAGACGCTGACCGTCGTCGCGCACGAGGTTCCCGGCCCGGTCGGCAGCGAGTTCAAGAGCATCACCGAACGCATCCGCATCGGCCGCACGATGGAGGAAGCGCTGCAGGAGACCGCCGACCGCCTCGGCATCCCGGAATTCAACTTCTTCTGCATCACCCTGGCGATCCAGCGGGAGACCGGCGGCAACCTGGCCGAGACCCTGTCGAACCTCGCGGACGTGCTGCGCAAGCGCAGCCAGATGAAGCTGAAGATCCGCGCGATGAGCTCGGAATCGAAGGCGTCTGCGTACATCGTCGGCTCGCTGCCGTTCATCGTGTTCGGGATGATCTACTGGATCAACCCCAAGTATCTTGCGGGTTTCTTCACCGACGACCGGCTGATCGTCACGGGCCTGGGCGGCCTGTGCTGGATGGGCATCGGCGCGTTCATCATGGCCAAGATGGTCAGCTTCGAGATCTGAGACAGGCGCTATGCTCACCAATCCTACCGGACCCACGCTGCTCGGCTTCGACGTGATCATGGTCGGCACGATCCTTGTCGGGATCGCCGCCTTCGCAGTGATCATGGCGATCTACGCCGCCGTCACGGTCAAGGACCCGATGGCGAAGCGGGTCAAGAACCTGACCGCGCGGCGCGAGGAGCTCAAGGCCGGCATCGTCAAGACGAACGCCCGCAAGCGCCAGAGCCTGGTGCGCAAGTCCGAAGGCACCGAGAAGGTCAAGGAGACCCTCTCGAACATGAAGGTGCTTCAGCAGAGCCAGATCAACGTCATCCAGCAGAAGCTCGCCTGGGCCGGCATCCGCAACAAGGAACTGGCGGTGTGGGTCATCGGAGCGCGCATGATCGCGCCGATCGTGCTGGGACTGATCGTGTTCGTGCTGCTGTACGTCGTGCAGATCTATCCCGAGTGGCAGATGAAACGCGTCATCGCGCTCGGCGCCGCGGTGTTCCTCGGCTACAAGGGGCCGGAAATCTTCCTCAAGAACAAGGCCGGCAAGCGCACCGACCTGATCCGCAAGGGTCTGCCCGACGCGCTCGACCTGCTCGTGATCTGCGCCGAGGCGGGCCTGACGGTGGACGCCTCGTTCAACCGGGTCGCCAAGGAACTGGGACGCGCCTATCCCGAGCTCGGCGACGAGTTCGCGCTGACCGCGATCGAGCTGTCGTTCCTCACCGAGCGCAAGATGGCGTTCGACAACCTCGCCTACCGGGTGAACCTCGATTCGGTGCGCGGCGTGGTGACCACGATGATCCAGACCGAGCGCTACGGCACTCCGCTCGCCAGCGCGCTGCGCGTGCTGTCGGCCGAGTTCCGCAACGAACGCATGATGCGCGCCGAGGAAAAGGCCGCGCGCCTGCCGGCGATCATGACCGTGCCGCTGATCCTGTTCATCCTGCCGGTGCTGTTCATCGCCATCCTCGGGCCGGCGGCCTGTTCGATCAACGACGCGTTCTCGCACAAGAGCGGCCTGAGCTAAAGCCGCTGGGCGAGCGATCCGAACCGAAGGCGGGGTCCGGCGTCCACCGGGCTCCGCTTACTTCGTATCGGGATCGAGCTCGCCGACCTGCTCGCGCACCCGTTCCAGCAAGCTGCGAAACTGCGCGTATTCCTCGGCGGAGAAGCTGCCGAACAACTGGCGTTCCATCTCCAGCGCCAGCGGCATGATCCGCCCGTGCATCGCCCGGCCCTCGCCCGTCAGCGCGAGATGGTGCGAGCGCCCGTCGTGCGCGTTGGGCTCGCGCGCAATCAGGCCGCGCTGCTCGAGCACCTTGCACGCGCGGTTCACGGCCACCTTGTCCATCACCGTCGCGGCGGTCAGCTCGCGCTGAGTGAGCGCGCCGGCGTCCCCGAGCACCGCCATGACCCGCCATTCGGGTATCTTGAGCCCGAAGCGGCTGCGATAGACTTCGGCAATGCGGCCGCTCACCGAATTGGACGTGATCGACAGCAGGTACGGGACGAAGTCCGCCAGCCGCGCCGCCGAGTTCACGTGTCCGTCCATCGAGCCGATTTCTACCGCCCCGCCCCGCCTTGGCAAGCCGGCTTGACGGCGCTCACTCGAAGCCGGGCTCGTTCCACCACGGGTAAAAGTCGGGCATGTCCTCGCTCACCGTGTCGGGATACGCCGGCGGGCGCTTCTCGAGGAAGCTCTGCACCCCCTCGCGCGCGTCGGCGCTGCGGCTGAGGCGGTAGATCGCGCGGCTGTCCACCCGGTGCGCCATCATCGGGTGATCGGCGGCGGAGAGCCGCCACAGCATCGCCCGGGTCATCGCCACCGAGACCGCCGAGGTGTTGTCGGCGATCTCGTGCGCCAGCGCCATCGCCGCGCCGATCAGCTCGCCCTGCGGATGGACCGAGCGCACCAGCCCGCGCGCGAGCGCCTCCTGCGCGTCGAAGATACGCCCTGTCATGCACCATTCGAGCGCGGTCTGCGGGCCGACCAGCCGCGGCAGGAACCAGCTCGAAGCGGCCTCGGGCGTGATCCCGCGGCGGGCGAAGACGAAGCCGTAACGCGCGTTGTCGGACGCCAGCCGGATGTCCATCGGCAGCTGCATCGTCACGCCCACGCCCACCGCGACGCCGTTGCAAGCCGAGATCAGCGGCTTCTTCGAATTGAACAGCCGCAGCGTCAGCCGCCCGCCCCCGTCGCGCACCCGGTCGTCGGACAAGTCCTCTACCGGGTTGGGATCGGAGAACACGTGCCCCCCGCCCTCCGGCGTCAGGTCGGCCCCGGCGCAGAACGCCCGCTCGCCGTGCCCGGTGAAAATCACCGCCCGCACCCGGTCGTCGCCATCGGTTTCGTCGATCGCGGCGATGATCTCGTTCATCATCGTGCCGGTAAAGGCGTTCATCTTCTCCGGACGATGGAGCGTGATCGTCGCCACCGGCCCTTGGACATCGTACTTGATCTGACTGTAGCCGCTCATCGGGTGAATTTTCCGCCGAATGTTGGACCGTGTCACACTGTCACACTGTCCAGGACAAAGAAAACCGGCACCCAGACCCCGCGTTTCGAAGCACGGGAAATTGGGCGCCGGCGAGAGTCATCGGTCGAGGCCTAGCGCACCCCGCATCGAGTAGGACAGCGCATCAGCGCGGCGCCATGCGGATTGCGCCGTCGAGGCGTACGTCCTCGCCGTTGAAGTAGCCGTTCTCGATCATGCACATCGCGAGGCTGGCGTACTCCTGCGGCTCGCCGAGCCGCTTGGGATAGGGCACGGAGGCGCCGAGCGCGTCCTTCACGTTCTGCGGCGCCGCGGCGAGCAGAGGGGTGTTGAAGATGCCCGGCAGGATCGTGTTCACGCGAATGCCCTCGCCCGACAGGTCGCGCGCGATCGGCAGCGTCATGCCGACGACACCGCCCTTCGATGCGGAGTAGGCCGCCTGGCCGATCTGCCCGTCCTCCGCCGCGACCGAGGCGGTGTTGACGATCGCCCCGCGGTCGCCGTCTTCCTGCGGATCGAGGGTCAGCATGCCCGCGGCCGACTTGGCGATGCAGCGGAACGTGCCGACGAGGTTGATCTGGATGATCCAGTTGAACGCGTCGAGCGGGAAGTGCTTGATGCTGCCGTCGGTCTTGGATCGGCTGGCGGTCTTGATCGCGTTGCCGGTACCCGCGCAGTTGACCAGGATCCGCTCCTGCCCGTGCGCCTCGCGCGCCTTGGCGAAGGCGGCGTCGACGCTCGCCTCGTCGGTCACGTTGCATTCGCAGAACACGCCGCCGATCTCCTCGGCGACCTTCTTCCCCTTCTCCTCCTGAAGATCGAAGATCGCGACCTTGGCGCCCTTCGCGGCGAGCGCGCGCGCGGTGGCCTCGCCGAGACCCGAGGCGCCGCCCGTCACAACGGCGGCGGTATTGCTGTCGACTTTCATGTTCGAATGCTTCCTGATGTTGCGGTGAAAGATAATTGCGGATGAACTGCGGACCGGGCGTAGTTTGCGCTGGTCCGCTGCGTCAAGCGCGTCCGTTGCCTCGGCGCAACACTTAACTTCAGAAATATCGGTGGCGCACCTGCAGGCCTCCGATCCCTGCGCTTGACCATTGACGCTGGCGCGCCAGCATTTAGCCCTAAGGCCTGGCAACGTTGGGGCGCGCCATTGCACAAATGGGGAATTCGCACATGACATTGACTCACATGCGCAGCCTGGCTGCGATCGGCGTCTCCGCCTTCGCGCTGGCGACTGCAGCCAGCGCCCAGGCGCAAGACGCAACGACCACCGACACGTCCAGCGCAAGCTCGACGAGCAATGCGAACGACACTGCAGACGGCGCGGCGATCGTCGTGACCGGATCGCGCATCGCCCTGCCGCAGTATTCGCAGCCCAACCCGATCGTCAGCGCCGACGCCGCGACGATCGAGGAATCCGGCTACACCAACCTGACCGATTTCCTGGTCCAGTCGCCCGCGCTGATCGGCTCCCAGACCAGCGTTCTTTCGGCAGGTTCGAACCTGCTCAACGCCCAGCAGGTCGGCTCCAACTTCCTCAATTTGCGCAACCTCGGCACCAGCCGCACGCTGGTGCTGGTCGACGGACGCCGGCATATCGCCGGGTACCCCGGCAGCGCCGCGGTGGACGTCAACACCATCCCGACCGACCTTGTCGAGCGCGTGGATATCCTCACCGGCGGCGTCTCCGCGATCTACGGCGCGGACGGCGTGTCCGGCGTCGTCAACTTCATTCTCAAGGACGATTTCGAAGGCCTGCGGGTACGCGGCCAGGCGGGCATCTCGCAGCGCGGCGACGCCGGCAACCGCTACGTCGCGGCGACCTGGGGCAAGAACTTCATGGACGGGCGCGGCAACGTGACGCTGGCCTACGAATACAACATCCAGGACCGTTTCTCGCAGAGCAAGCGGCTCAATCGCGGTCTCACCGGGCCGAGCTACCGCATGGTGCGCAACCCGGCGGATCATCCGGACGATCCGAACGTGCCCGATTACATCCCGCTCAACAATCTCAAGTGGGCTGACAGCTCGCCGGGCGGCGCGATCGATCTCGATCTCGATTACGTGCCCGACTTCACCGGCGAGGGCACGCCCTACGACCGCGGCCTGATCGTGGGATCGACCACGCAAGGCGGCAGCGGCACGCCGACCGAGACCTACTTCGGCGACAACCTTCCCTACCTGCAGCGCCACATCGGCAACATCCTGACCAAGTTCGAAGTCAGCCCGGCGCTCCAGCTCTATGCCCAGGGCAAGTACGTGCATTCCGATGCGCTCACATTCGTGCAGCCGACGTACGACTTCCTGACCCTGCTCAAGCCCGACAATGCCTATCTCGCGCAGCGGTTTGGTCCCAACGCCGCTCCGAACTGCCTGTTCGGCCCCGTCTGCGGCGCGCTGTTCTCGCGCGACAACCTCGATTTCGGCATCCGCAACTATTCGCTCAAACGCGACTTGTGGCGGGGCGTCGTCGGGGCGAAGGGCGATCTGTCTCCGAACCTGCATTACGACGTCTCGTACGTGTACGGCCAGACGACGCAGCGCGGCACCAATCGCAACGACCGCTATACGGACCGCTACCTCGCCGCGCTCGACGCCGTCGTCGATCCGGCGACCGGGCAGATCACCTGCCGCATCAACCTGCCGGGGGTGAATACGATCGATGGCTTCACCTACACGGGCCTCAGCCTGTTGGGTCCGGCGGGGACGTACAATTCGATCGCTCCGATCACCTTCAAGAAGGGCGAGTGCGTTCCGCTGAACATCCTCGGCTCGGGTTCGCCGAGCCAGGCCGCGCTCGACTTCGTGACGGTCGATCACAGCGATTACGCCAAGATCAAGCAGAACGTCGTCAGCGCCTCGCTATCGGGCGACACCGGCAGCTTCTTCAACCTGCCCGGCGGCCCGGTGGGATTTGCACTCGGCGCCGAATACCGCAAGGAAAGCAGCTACTACCAACCGTCCGACGTCAGCCAGCAGTTTGTAGACCTCGGCGGCGGGTTGCAGTCCGGGCTGCTGATCGACAACGCTCCGGCGCGGATCGAGCAGGGCTCGTTCGACGTCAAGGAAGTGTTTGGCGAAGTCAGCCTGCCGCTGCTGAGCGACCGGCCGTTCTTCTACGACCTGCGTCTTGGCGCAGCGGTGCGCTTCTCGGACTACTCGACGATCGGATCGACCACCACGTGGAAGGTCGACGGATCGTGGGCGCCGGTGCGCGACATCGCGTTCCGCGGCACATATTCGCGCGCGGTGCGGGCGCCGAACATCTCCGAATTGTTCGCCGGGGGTAGCGGTACCTACGAATTCATCGACGATCCGTGCGGTATCGACCGGCTTGCGGAAGGCACGTCCAGCCGCGCCGCCAACTGCCAGCAGGCGCTCACCGCGCTGGGGATCGACCAGGCGACATTCGACCCGGCAAGCGACGCCATTTCTCCGCAGAACAGCAGCATCCTCGGCTTCCAGAGCGGCAACCCCAACCTGAACGCCGAGACTGCCAAGACCTGGACCGCCGGAGTCGTGCTGAGGCCCAGCTTCCTGCGCAACTTCTACTTCAGCGCCGACTGGTACGACATCAGGCTGAAGCAGGCGATCCAGTACTCGACGGCGCAGGACCTGGTGGACTTGTGCTACGACCAGCCGACGCTCGACAACCAGTACTGCAAGGCGATCACCCGGTCGCCGGTGAACGGCTACATCGCCGGTTTCACCGAAGTGCCGCAGAATGTCGCATCGTTCCAGACCGCGGGTCTCGACGTGGCGATGAACTACAAGTTCACGCCTTCGCCGACGTGGGGCACGTTCAGCCTGCGCGCGGTGGGCAACTACCTCGACAAGCTGAGCTTCGTTCCCTCGCTCGGCGCGGACCCGAAGAACGAGCTGCTCAGCGCGGCCTATCCGGCGCCGCGTTACAGCGGCAATCTCGACCTGACGTGGGAGAAGGGGCCGTTCACGCTGAACTACGGCGTCAACTACTTCTCGAAGACCCGGCGGGCGACCGAGGAACAGGCGCGGGCGAACCCGGATTACTACGCGCCCGAGTACATGTTCTACAAGGCGCACTGGCAGCACGATCTCTACGCCAGCGTCAACGTGGAGGACCGCTTCACGTTCTACGGCGGCGTCAACAACCTGTTCGACGCGGCGCCGGACGTGGCCTCCATCGCCTATCCGAACGATCCGACGGGGCGCTTCTTCTACGTCGGCGTGAAAGCGAAGATCTACTGATCCGCGTCTGATCCGCGAACACAAGAAAGCGGGCCGGAGAGCGATCTCCGGCCCGCTTTTTTTGTGCTCGGAGGTGGAGCTTACAGCGCTTCGATGATCGTCACGTTGGCGACGCCGCCGCCTTCGCACATCGTCTGCAGGCCGTACTTGAGCCCGCGCGCATGCAGCGCATTGAGCAGCGTCGCCATCAGCTTGGTGCCGCTGGCGCCGAGCGGGTGGCCGAGCGCGATCGCCCCGCCGTTGACGTTGAGCCGCTCGGGATCGGCGCCGAGGTGCTTGAGCCACGCAAGCGGGACCGAGGCGAACGCCTCGTTGACCTCGTAGAGATCGATGTCGCCGATCGTCAGGCCGGCGCGCTTCAGCGCCTTGTCGGTCGCGAACAGCGGCTCTTCGAGCATGATCACCGGATCACCCGCGGTCACCGTCAGCGTGTGGCTGCGCGCGCGCGGGGTCAGGCCGTAGTCCTTGAGCGCCTGCTCGGACACCACCAGCGCCGCGCTCGAACCGTCGCAGATCTGGCTGGAGGTGGCGGCGGTCAGCCGGCCGCCTTCCTGCAGCAGCTTGACCCCGGCGATCCCTTCCAGCGTCACGTCGAAGCGGATGCCCTCGTCCACCGTGTGCTGCTGTTCGCCCTCGGGCGTCTGGATCGTGATCGGCACGATCTCGCGCTCGAACGCGCCGCTCTCGGTCGCAGCGATAGCCTTCTTGTGGCTCTCGTCAGCGCAGCGGTCGAGATCGTCCTTGGAGAGCTGGTGCTTCTCGGCGATCATCTCGGCGCCCTTGAACTGCGACCACATGATCCCGGGGTACTTCTCCTCGAGCCCGGGCGACTTGTAGTGGCCCATCCCCTCTTTCATGTGAAAGGTCGCGCTGGTGCCCATTGGCACGCGCGTCATGCTCTCGATGCCGGCGGCGATCACCGCGTCCTGAGTCCCGCTCATCACCGCCTGCGCGGCGAACTGGATCGCCTGCTGCGAGGAGCCGCACTGGCGGTCGATGGTGACCGCCGGCGTGGACTGCGGCAGGGTCTTGGAGGCGAGCACCGCGTTGCGGCCGACGTGCATCGACTGCTCGCCCGCCTGGGTGACGCAGCCCATCACGACGTCGTCGATTTTCGCGGGGTCGATGCCGGTGCGGGTCACCAGCGCGTCGAGCGAGGCGGCGGCGAGGTCGACCGGGTGCACCCCGGCGAGCCGCCCGCCCCTGCGGCCGCCGGCGGTGCGGACCGCGTCGACGATGTAAGCCTGAGCCATGCGGGATTTCCTTTCGATGTGGATGCGGGTCGGATGAGGGCGCTCGCTAGCGGTTATCGGCCGCGCGCGCCGCTCTCAATTCCATGGTTCGCGCCGGCTAAAGCATTGTCGGTTGCATCTGGCAACCGAGCATCGCGCGACCTTTGCGGATGCACAGGCAGGCCGCTGACGAGGGGCGGCCGAACAGCTCCGCAGATCGCCGCAGGATGTGTTGCGTGAAAGGCACACTCGCCGCGAACCTTTCTCCTACCTGACTAATTTCATTTGCGACAACATCGCCAGTGCGCCCAAGGCGTACCGCATCCAACGGTCGGCCGTGCTGGCTGCCGTTGCGTATCGCTTTGGGGCCGGGTCGCACCGGCATGCTTTGGGGACTGAACCATGAATAGATCACGACTGCCCGCGTTTGGCGGCAAGGCCAGCCTTTACGTGACTGCCGGCGTCTTCGCGCTGGGCGTCGCCGCGACCGCGACTCCCGCCTTCGCGCAGGACACCACCCCGACGACGACCAGCGGCCAGTGCGCCGACGTCGATTCGGACGGCGTGTGCGACACCCCCACGAATGCCGACGGCACCAAGCCGGAACAGACCAACGCGATCGTCGTGACCGGTTCGCGCATCCGCAGCCCGAACATCACCTCGACCGTTCCGGTGACCAACTTCGGCGGCGACCAGATCTACCAGCAGAGCACCCACAACCTCGGCGAAGCGCTGAACGAGCTGCCCGCGCTGCGCAGCACCTACGCGCAGTCGAACCCCGGCCTCGGCATCGGCATCGCCGGCCTCAACCTGCTCGACCTGCGCGGCCTCGGCATCCAGCGCACGCTGGTGCTGGTCGACGGCCGCCGTCACGTTCCTGGCGACCTTCAGGCGACTGCCTCGGCGGTCGACATCAACACGATCCCGACCGACCTGGTCGAGCGCGTGGACATCGTGACCGGCGGTAACTCGGCGGTGTACGGTTCGGACGCCATCGCGGGCGTGGTCAACTTCATCATGAAGAAGGACTTCGAAGGCATCGTCGTTCGCGGCGGCGCCGGCACGCCCGAATACGGCGCGGGCGCGAACTACTTCGCCTCGGCCACCGCCGGCATGAACTTCGGCGACGGCCGCGGCAACATCGCCGCCTCGTTCGAGTACACCCGCCAGAACCGCCTGTTCGCCTCGCAGGTGCCGTGGCGCCGCAACAGGGCGGACTTCCTGACCACTTCGTTGGACCCAATCGACCCGGCCACGGGTACACGCGTCCGCTCAGACGGCACTCCGGACACTACCTTCTTCACCGACATCCGCAGCGGTTCTATCGCCCGCACCGGCCTGGTAACCTTCCGTCAGAAGACGGCCAACCCTGCATGCGGTGGATCGAGCCTGACAGGCGCACCGTTTAACTGCGACTACATCTTCCAGGCGGACGGAACGCTGGTTCCCGTTAGCGGCTTCAGTGGGCGTTACGGCACGGCGCGGTATTCCTCTTATGTGGGTGGCAACGCCGAGACAGGCCGCGAAGGCCGGGCGCAGTCGATCTACCCCGAAAGCACGCGCTATGTTGCCAACCTGACCGGGCACTACGCGTTTAGCGACGCCTTCGAAGTATTTGGCGACTTCAAGTATGCCCGCGTGCGTTCAGTCGGCTCCAACTCGGGCCCTGCCTTCGACCAAGGGTACTTTGTCACCTTCGCCGATCAGCGCTCGGCGTTCCGGTTGGATAACCCGTTCCTGAGCCCGCAGGCGCGCCAGGTGATTACTACCCAGCTGCTCGCCACCGGTCTCAACAGCAACCTTCTCAACGCGATCCCGGTCGACCCGGCGGCAGTGGCGGACGGCAGCTACCGCTTCTCGATCGCCAAGAACTTCGAAGACCTCGGGATTCGTGACGAAGACGCTCTGCGTGAAACCTACCGCGCGGTGCTCGGCGTCCGAGGCCAGATCAGCCCGAGCTGGTCGTACGAACTGTCGGCAAACTACGGCGAGACCAAGGAGAAGATTCAGATCCTCGGCAACGTCAACCTCCAGCGCCTCTTCCTTGCGCTCGATGCTGGCGTGAACCCGGCGAACGGCCAGATCCAGTGCCGCTCGCAGTTCGATCCTGCCGCGGCCTACTCGCCGTCGGATGATATCGGCAGCGCTGGCGATTCCACGCTTGCCGCCGACATCGCTGCGTGCGTTCCCTACAATCCCTTCGGCGCTCCGGACAATCGTGCGGCGAAAAACTACATCGTTTCGAACGCTGGCGACCACGGCTATTTGAAGCAGTTCGACGTAACCGGGTTCGTCTCGGGCGACACGAGCGGCTTCTTTAACCTGCCCGGCGGTCCGGTGGCGATCGTGATCGGCGGCGAGTATCGCCGCGATAACGCCTACTTCAAGGCGGACGACGCGGTGAACCAGGGGCTGACCTTCCTCAACCAGCTGCAGACGTTCGATCCGCGGCCGGTCACCGTGAAGGAAGCCTTCGGCGAGCTCGAAATCCCGATCCTGGCCCACACGCCCTTCTTCGAAGAGCTGTCGCTGAATGGTGCGGCACGCGTGTCGCACTACAACAACGCGGCGGGCACTGTCTGGGCCTGGAACTTCGGTGGCCGTTGGTCGCCGATCTCGGACCTCACGTTCCGCGCCAACTACGGTCACGCCATCCGCGCGCCTAATTACACGGAAACCGACTCGCCGCCGACCCAGGATTTCGCGAGCTTCCAGGATCCGTGCGCTACGACGCGCCTCAGCCAGGGCACCAGCAATCGCCAAGCCAACTGCCAGGCGGCGCTTGGCTCACTGCTCACGAACACCACCTTCCAAGATCAGGTTGCGGGAACTTACTCGCTCGAAATCAAGTCGGGCGGCAATCCCTTCCTGACCGCGGAAACGTCGAACTCGCTGACTATCGGTGCCGTGCTCCAACCGCGCTGGATCCGGGGCCTCGACATCACCGTCGACTACTACAAGATCAAGGTGAACAACGTCATCTCGACGGTGGGCGCGCAGGCGATCGTCGACAACTGCTACGATCTGCCCGCGGGCAACCCGTATTGCCAGCTGTTCACCCGCTTCACCGGCCCCGGCACGGGTCCGGGTACGGAGGTTCCGGGGCAGATTCTGGAAGGGTCGCTGATCAACGGACCGGTCAATTTCGCCAAGCGCGTGCGTGAAGGCATCGACGTTGACGTGAACTATCGCACGCAGATCGCTGCGAAGACTTTCGTCAACGCTCGCGTCTACTTCACGCACGGCCTGACCTCGAGCAACTACGAGGACGCGACCAACC
>JBQCFR010000355.1:0-5504 GCA_051958885.1 Tsuneonella sp. | reverse complement strand
CGCGCGCCGCTTTCGACCGGCCCGGTGTTCGCCGCGTGGGACGGGCGCGACCGCGGCCCGCTTCCCGACGGACCGGCATCGCGCATAGCCGCCGAAGGGCGTAACGATCTCGAAGAGCCGGCCATTCGCCTCTGTCCGCCGGTCGCCGACGTGCTGGCGGCGCTCCGCGAGACCGAGGCGTTTCTCACCCGCATGTCGGGCTCTGGCGCGACGTGCTTCGCGCTGTTTCGAAGCCATGACGTCATGCATAACGCTGCGGAATCGCTCAAGAACAGCCATCCGGACTGGTGGCAGATGGCGGGGAGCCTGCGCCCATGAGCGAGTGGCAGCCGTGGCGTCATGTCGGGGGTGTCCGCCGCGGCGGCGTGGTGTGCGTCGCCGATCACGCGTCCAACTTCGTCCCGTCCGACATCGAGCTCGGCATTACTCCAGAGCTGCTTGGCAAGCACATCGCGGTCGACATCGGCGTGCAGCGCGTAGCGACGCGGATGGCGCGGCGGCATGGCATTCCCGCGCACCTCGCCTGCGTCAGCCGGCTCGTGTGCGACCTGCACCGCGAAGAGGACAATCCGGCGGTCGTGCCGACCACCAGCGACGGGCACCTGATCCCCGGCAACATCGGCGCCGATGTCGAGCGGCGGCTCGAGCGGTTTCATCGTCCTTATCACGCCGCGCTGGCCGAATGGCTGCAGCAAGCCGAACCGCAGCTTATCCTTTCGTTACACAGCTTTACGCCCCAGCTTGAAAGCGATCGTTCAACTGAGCGGCCATGGGAAGTCGCGCTGCTCTACAATACCGACGAGCGCGCGGCGCGGCTCGCGATCCGGCTGCTCGCCGAGCGCGGGCTTACGGTCGGAGACAACGAACCCTATTCGGGCAAGCTGCTCAACGCGACGATGAACCGCCACGCCGAGGCGCACGGGCGGCCGTATCTCGCGATCGAGGTGCGCCAGGACCAGATCGCACGCGAAGCCGGCCAGGCGCGCTGGGCCGCGCTGCTGGCCGATGTCTCCGAACGCGTGGCGCTGATGCTGGATGGCGGCTGACAATCTAACCCGCTCCAAAGAAAATCCCTTCGTGCTGAGCTTGTCGAAGCACTGCACTTTCTTCTAGCGCAGGGCTCGAAGCCAATGGCAGCCCTTCGACAGGCTCAGGGCGAACGGGAAAATGGGTGCGCGATGAGTGGGTTCGACAAGTCCAAGCTGCCAAGCCGCCACGTCTCGGTCGGCCCCGAGCGCGCGCCGCACCGTTCATACTACTACGCGATGGGCCTCACGGAGGAAGAGATCGCGCGCCCGTTCGTGGCGGTGGCCAGCGCTGGCAACGACAGCGCGCCGTGCAACACCACGCTCGATGCGCAGGCTGACGCCTGCCGCATCGGGGTCGAGCAGGGCGGCGGAATGCCGCGGCGATTCAACACGATCACCGTCACCGACGGGATCGCGATGGGCCACCAGGGGATGAAGAGCTCGCTGGTCAGCCGCGAGGTCATCGCAGACTCGGTCGAGCTTTCGGTGCGCGGTCACTGCTACGACGCGCTGGTCACGTTCGCGGGCTGCGACAAGAGCCTGCCGGGCATGATGATGGCGATGCTGCGGCTCAACGTGCCGTCGATCTTCGTCTACGGCGGATCGATCCTGCCCGGTCGCTACGAGGGGCGCGACGTGACCGTGGTCGATGTGTTCGAGGCGGTCGGCCAGCACGCGGCGGGCAACTGTCCGCTCAAGGACCTGACCGCGCTCGAGAAAGTCGCCTGCCCCGGCCACGGCGCGTGCGGGGGTCAGTTCACCGCGAACACGATGGCGTGCGTGGGTGAGGCTATTGGATTGTCCTTGCCGAACAGCAACATGATGCCAGCTCCTTACAAGAGCCGTGAAGAGATCGCGATTGCCGCGGGGCGCCAGGTCATGGCGCTGCTCGAGCACGACATCCGTCCGCGCGCGATCTGCACCCGCGCCGCGTTCGAGAATGCCGCGCGCGTGGTGGCGGCAACGGGCGGCTCCACCAACGCGGCGCTGCACCTGCCGGCCATGGCCAACGAGTGCGGCATCGAGTTCGACCTGTTCGACGTGGCGGAGATATTCAAAACAACGCCTTACATCGGTGACTTGAAGCCCGGTGGGCAGTACGTGGCCAAGGACATGTACGAAGCCGGCGGGGTTTACATGGCGATGAAGACGCTGCTCGACGGCGGCTTCATCGATCCCGAGCCGATGACCGTCACGGGAAAGACGATCGGCGAGAACATCGACCAGGTGACGTGGAATCCAGACCAGAAGGTGTTCTACCCGGTCTCGAACCCAATCACCCCGACCGGTGGTGTTGTCGGGCTGCGCGGCAGCCTCGCACCCGAAGGTGCGATCGTGAAGGTCGCGGGCATGCACCGGCTGCAGTTCGCCGGTCCGGCGCGGGTGTTCGAATGCGAGGAGGACGCTTTCGCCGCGGTCGAAAATCGCGACATCGCCGAAGGCTGCGTGATCGTGATCCGCAACGAAGGGCCCAAGGGCGGGCCCGGGATGCGCGAAATGCTCGCCACCACCGCGGCGCTCTACGGACAAGGCATGGGCGAGAAGGTCGCCCTGATCACCGACGGTCGCTTCTCCGGCGCCACCCGCGGCTTCTGCATCGGTCACGTCGGGCCCGAGGCCGCCGACGGCGGACCGATCGCGGTGGTCGACGACGGCGACATGATCGCGATCGACGCCGAGAAGGGCACGATAGACCTCGACGTGAGCGCGGAGGAACTCGAGCGTCGCCGCGCAAGCTGGACAGCGCGCGCGAACGACTACCGGGCCGGCGCGCTGTGGCGCTTTGCCCAGAACGTCGGCCCAGCCTATCAGGGCGCGGTGACGCATCCCGGCGCCAAAGCGGAGACGCATGTCTACGCGGACATCTAGCGTCGCTGCGCTGCTCCTGCTGACCGCGTGCGGGAACGGCGGGGCGCAGCCGCAGGCAAGCGAAGGCGCGGAGCGGATCGCGTGCGCGATCGGTCCAGGCGCGGAGTTCGGCCCCGATTGCCTCGTCGAGCATGCGGCGCGCGGCAGCGAGCATCTACTGATCGTGCGTCAGCCCGGCGGCGGTTTCCGCCGCTTCGTCGAACTGAGCGGGGCGCGCGGCGTCGAGGCGGCCGACGGCGCGGACGCGGCGACGTCACGCTACCACGACGGTGTGCTTGAGGTCGCCGTGGCGCAGGAGCGCTACCGCTTCCCGGTGGGCGAAGCTGCGCATGACTGACGCCGTTCTGACCGCCGCAGCAATGCGCGCAGCGGAGCAGGCGGTGATCGACGCTGGCACGTCGGTTGATGAACTGATGCAACGCGCGGGGCGCGGGGCGGCTGAGTGGGTCTGGCGCATGGCCGCCGGGCGCGCGGCGACCGTGCTGTGCGGCCCGGGCAACAACGGCGGTGACGGTTATGTGATCGCCGAGACGTTGCGCGAGCGCGGGCTGGAAGTACGCGTCGTCGCGCCGCTCGAGCCGACCACCGATGCCGCGCGCAGCGTCCGGACAGCATGGCGCGGAGTGACCACGGCGTCAGGTGAGGGCGCGCGCGGTGCGGTGCTGGTCGATTGCCTGTTCGGCAGCGGGCTGTCGCGCCCGCTGTCGGACGATTCGGCGGCATTGTTGACCGGCCTCGCCGAGCGGCACGAAGCGACGGTGGCGATCGACCTGCCGAGCGGAGTTGAGACGGACACCGGGGCACTGCTTGGTCCCGCACCCGATTGCGCGCTGACGGTGGCGCTCGGCGCGTGGAAGCCGGCGCACTTCCTCATGCCGGCGATGACCACGATGGGCCGCCGCGAGCTCGTTCGGATCGGCGTCATGCCGCCCCCGCAATCGCCGCAGCTGCTCACCCGACCGCACATCAAGCCGCCTGGTCCGGCGGACCACAAGTTCACCCGCGGCCTCGTGGTAGTCGTCGGCGGTCCGCTGTCGGGCGCGTCGCAGCTCGCCTGCGCCGCGGCGCTACGCGCGGGCGCGGGCGCAGTGCGGCTGTCGGCGCGCGTGGTGCATCCGGCAATGCCGCCCGACATCGTCCTGCGCGACGATTCGCTCGCAGACGTCCTCTCCGACAAGCGCACGAGTGCGGTGCTGGTCGGCCCCGGGCTGGGACGCGACGAGCGGGCTCGCGCCGCGCTTCAAAGCGCACTTGGAGCGGGCTTTCCAATGGTCATCGATGCGGACGCGCTGCGGCTGCTCGGCGCGGACGATCTCGCACCGCTGGCAGGCCGCGCGATCCTCACGCCGCACGAGGGTGAACTGGCGCAGCTCTGCGAAACGTTCGGCGTCGAAGCGCGCGACAAGCCGGCCCGCGCCCGCGAGCTGGCTGCCAAGGCTGGCGCAGTCGTGATCGCCAAGGGACCCGACACGCTGATAGCGGCGGCCGACGGCCGCCTCGCCTATGCGCCGTCGATGAGCAGCTGGCTGTCGGTCGCGGGCAGCGGGGACGTTCTGGCGGGGACGGTCGTCTCGCGTCTCGCCGTCACCGGCGATCCGTTCACCGCCGCATGCCAGGGGCATTGGCTGCATTCGGAAGCCGCACGGCTCCTCGGACCGGCGTTCACCTCGAGCGATCTTGCCGCCGCGCTCCCACGCGCGCTCGCCGCAGCGCTTTGACGGCAGCCGACAGAATCGTCGGGGTCGCCGCCAAGGGCGATGGCGTCACGGCGGATGGCCGGCACGTCCCGCTGGCCGCGCCGGGCGACCGAGTTCTGCCCGATGGCAGCCTGGAGGCCGGACCGCACCGCGCCGTTCCGCCGTGCCGTTATTTTCCGCGATGCGGTGGTTGCCAGCTCCAGCACCTCGACGAGGCGGCGCTCGGCGCATTCGTGCGCGACCGGGTGGTGCTCGCAGCTCAAGGCCAAGAAGTCCTGCCGCAACGGGTTGCAGATGCGCATCTGTCTCCGCCGTGCAGCCGGCGCCGCGCGACGCTACACGCCGCGGGGGGCAGGGGCCGCCCGCAGATCGGGTTCCGCGAACAAGGCTCGCACCGCATCGTCGACATGCACGAATGTCATGTCCTGCGCCCGGAACTGTTCGCGTTCGTCGCGCCGCTGCGGGCGCTGCTCGGCAAGTGGCGCGGCCGCTGGGCCGCCGATATCGATCTCGCTGTCACCGATCAGGGCGTCGATGTCGGCCTGCGCAATCTCCCGGTGGAGGGTCTCGATCAGACCGAAGCGCTTCTCGCGTTCGCGCGCGGCAATGGTCTTGCGCGGCTGAGCATCGATCTGGGCTACGGCGCGGAAGCGCTGTGGGAGCCGGAACCGGTTACCGTCACCCTCGGAGCCGTTTCGGTGGCGCTGCCCCCCGGCGCGTTCCTCCAGGCTACTGCCGACGGCGAACAGGCGCTGGTGGCCGCGGCACGTGAATGGGTCGGCGGTTGCCGGCAGATCGCCGACCTGTTCGCCGGTCTGGGGACTTTCGCATTCTCGCTCGCGGGTGCGGCGACGGTGACCGCTGTCGAAGGCGGCCGCGATGCCTGCCTTGCAGGGCGCGGCGCGGCTGC
>JBQCFR010000354.1:0-4034 GCA_051958885.1 Tsuneonella sp. | reverse complement strand
CAGCATCGCGATTCCGGTCATCATACGCCCCCAAAGACTCCCTCAGGGGCGGAGGATGGCGCGCCGCGGAGGCGCGCGCAACGTCAATTCGGCAGCGCGGCGGTATCCACCTTCTCGACCCATGCCGGATAGAAGATCGGCTGGCGGTTCGACCAGCCCGACGCGGTCGCGGCAGCCTCGCTGATCGATTGCAGCAGCTTGCGCCGCAATTCGGGATGGAGGTGCGGCAGCGCCGCCGCGGCGCAGAAGGCCGCAGGCAGCCACGGCCGAACCTCGGCGCCGATCAGCCGTTCGTAGAGGAAGCGGAAGGCCGAGAAGCTCTCGATCCGTTCCTGCCCAAGGTCGAACGCCGCGACCCGAGTGAGCTTGCCGATGAACGCCTCGACGCCTTCGAACCCGCTGTCCGCCGGCACCATCGCCCGCAGCGCTTTGAGGTCCTGGTAAGCGACGTACTGGCTGCGGATCGCCGCGTTCTCCTCGGCCGAGCGCGCCCACAGCTTGAACGCGTCCTGCCGTCCAAGCCCGATGTCGAGGCTGCGGCGGATGTAACGCTGCTCGCCCGCGCTGAAGCTAGCGAACTCGCGCATTTCGGAAATCGTCAGCGAAGCGGTACCCGTGATAGCCATTGCGGCTGTCCCCCTGTTGCAAGAGGGAGTTTCGCGCACGATGGTGAATTCTCCGTTAGCCGTGCTTCGGCGCTAACGCTCAGATCAGGCCCGCGAGCGGACTGCTGGGATCGGCGTACTTGCGCGTCGCCATGCGCCCGGCAAGGTAGGCATCGCGCCCCGCCTCGACCGCCAGCTTCATCGCCTGGGCCATTCGGACAGGGTCCTTGGCCTCGGCGATCGCGGTATTCATCAGCACACCGGTGCAGCCGAGCTCCATCGCCACCGCCGCATCGCTCGCGGTGCCGACGCCGGCGTCGACCAACACCGGGACCTTCGAACCTTCGACGATGAGGCGGATCGTCACCCGGTTCTGGATGCCGAGGCCCGAACCGATCGGCGCTCCAAGAGGCATCACCGCCACCGCGCCGGCGTCTTCGAGCTGCCTGGCGGCGATCGGATCGTCGACGCAGTAGACCATCGGGTGGAAGCCCTCGCGGCTGAGAACCTCGGTCGCCTTCAGCGTCTCGCGCATGTCGGGATAGAGCGTGCGCGCCTCGCCCAGCACCTCGAGCTTGACGAGGTCCCACCCGCCCGCCTCGCGCGCCAGCCGCAGCGTGCGGATCGCCTCTTCGGCGGTGAAGCACCCCGCGGTGTTCGGCAGGTAGGTGACCTGTCTCGGATCGATGAAGTCGGTGAGCATCGGCGCTTTGGGGTCGCTGACGTTGACCCGCCGCACCGCGACGGTGACGATCTCCGCCCCGGACGCCTCGAGCGCCGCGGCGTTCTGCGCGAAGTCCTTGTACTTGCCGGTGCCGACGATCAGCCGGCTGCGGAAGGTGCGCCCGGCGACGGTCCAGGTGTCGGAATCGGTGGCGGTGGTCTGCATGTCCATAACGCCGGCGAGGTATGCTCCGCAGCGCAACCGCGCAAGTCGCGGCGCGCCGCGGAAATGGATAGCTCAGCCGCCGCCGACGAAGTGGACGATCTCGAGCACGTCGCCATCGGCGAGCGGCGTTTCGCCAAGGGTCGAACGCGGTACGATCGTGCCGTTGCGCTCGACCGCGACTTTCGCCGGGTTGAGATCGAGCTCGCGCACCAGTGCGGCGATGGTCGACGCCGCGGTCCGGCGCGGCTCGCCGTTAACGGTGAGAGTCAGCGGTGCAGGCATCCCCGCCAGATACCGCACAGCGGCAGGCGCGCAAGTTCAGGATGTGCCCGGTCGACACCAGCCCGACCCCGATGATCGTCAGCACCGCCTCGCCATAGCCATGCGGCATCGCCAGCGCACCGCCCATGAACGTCAGCCCGCTCATCGCGGTGACGAAGGGCACCGGGCGGCGGTGGCGCAGCGCGCCCAGCCCGATCGCGACCCCCGCAATGACCATCGCGATCGCCAGGCCGATTTCGTGAATCAACGGGTTCTCGAGCAGGCTGCCGCCGATCCCGAGCGCCGAGACCAGCACCAGCGTCGCCAGGCAATGCACGACGCACAGCGCCGACAGCGTAATGCCGGCACGGTCGATCTGGCCGCGAATCGTGGTGGGAAGGGTGTTCGGCATCGGTGCGCGGCTATCTATGTAACGCTGTATCGTTACGCAAGTGCAGAGCCGTTAGGAGCTTGCGATTCGCGGCCGTGCGACGCATGGGCGCGTCCGATGGAAGGTGCCTCCCGCTACTCCGCCACCCGCCCGCGCGCGCTGGCGCTGTGGCTGCTCGCCGTCGCGACGCTGGTGATCGGCATCGTCGTCGTCGGCGGGATCACGCGGCTGACTGAATCGGGCGTCTCGATCACCGAATGGAAGCCGGTCACGGGCGCGCTGCCACCGCTCACCCACGCCCAGTGGCAGGCGGAGTTCGACGCGTACCGCCTCACGCCGCAATTCCAGGAGATCAACGGCCCGGCGGGAATGACGCTGGCGACGTACAAGTTCATCTACTTCTGGGAATGGGTCCACCGCCTGCTTGCGCGGGCCATCGGCACGCTGCTGATCGCGGTGACCGCGTGGTACTGGCTCAAGCGCCAGATACCCGCCGGCTACAAGCCGCGGCTGATCGCGCTGATTGCGCTGATCGGGCTGCATGGCGCGTTCGGCTTGTTGCTTGTCGTATCGGGCATCGCGGGCGACGTCAAGGTCAGTCACTTTCGCCTCTCGCTCCACCTGCTGACTGCACTGTTCACGCTGGGCGGGCTGGTATGGACTGCGCTCGACCTATTGGCGCTCGCGCGCGACCCGGCAGCGCGGCCTGCGCGGCTGCGCGGTTTGGGGTGGATCGTGCTGGGAGCACTAGCGCTTCAGCTCACGCTGGGCGCGTGGGTCGCCGGGCTGCGCGCGGGAGTGGTCGCGGGTGGCGGCTGGTTCAACTGGGGCGCCTGGCCGCTGATGCAGGCTAGCTTCTTTCCCGATGGCATCGACTGGGCGGCGGGAGCGCTGCACGCGCTGACTCATGACCCGTTCCTGATCCACTTTATTCACCGCTGGTGGGCGTGGGTGGTGGTTGCGCTGCTGGTGGTGCTCGCGCGCAAGGTGCGGCGCACCGATCGGATGGCCTCTGTCGCGGTGCACACCGCGTTCGGCACTCAAATCCTGCTCGGGATCGCCACCGTGTGGAGCGGGGTGGCGCTGTGGCTCGCGGTGACGCACCAGCTCGTCGGCGCGCTGCTGGTCGCCGCCACCACGTGGGGCGTTCATGCGCTCGGACGGCGCGAATGACGGCCCTGATCTGGTGCCCCTTTCCCAAGGACGCGAGTGCCGCCGCGCAAGCGACCGCGCTCTTGCTCGGCAGCCTCCGCTGAACTGCGCGGTATTATTTTACCTCTCCGCAAAGCCGCGGAATCCCTTGACTTCGCCCCGCCTCCCGCACAAATGCGCCGCTTCGCGCCGACCGGCTTTCGAATCGGTCAGCGCGACGAATGTTTCATCAAAAGGAAGAGCCATGAAGGCCCTCAGCAAGCAGACCCGGTCGATCAAACCGGCCGAGGTCGAGAAGAACTGGCACCTGATCGATGCCGACGGCCTCGTGGTCGGCCGCCTCGCGGTGATCGTCGCCAACCTCCTGCGCGGCAAGCACAAGCCGAGCTTCACCCCGCATGTCGACTGCGGCGATCACGTCGTCGTCGTCAATGCGGACAAGGTGCGGCTGACCGGCAACAAGCGCCAGCAGAAAACCTATTACAAGCACACCGGCTACGCCGGCGGGATCAAGGAGATCACCGCCGCCAAGGTCCTCGACGGCCGCTTTCCCGAGCGAGTTTTGGAAAAGGCCGTGGAGCGCATGATCCCGCGCGGGCCGTTGGGCCGTAACCAGATGCGCGCGCTGCATCTCTACGCCGGCACCGAGCACCCGCATGGCGGCACCCAGCCCCAGCCGCTCGACGTCGCCGGTATGAATCGCAAGAACAAGGTGGGTGCGTGATGTCCGATAACA
>JBQCFR010000353.1:0-2183 GCA_051958885.1 Tsuneonella sp. | reverse complement strand
AGCTTCCCGTTCTTCGACGATCCCGCCCTACTGCCCGACGCGCAGAACCGCTTCCCGCTGTTCAAGCGGATGATGATCCCGGGCATCGACGACCTGTTCTTCATGGGTCTCGCGCAGCCGCTGCCGACGCTGGTGAACTTCGCCGAGCAACAGTCGAAGCTCGCCGCCAGCTACCTTGCCGGCCGCTACGCGCTGCCGCCGGTCGACGAGTTGCGGGCGATCACCGCGCGCGACGAAGCGATCGAGCTCGGCGATTACTACCAGTCGACCCGGCACACGATCCAGGTCGACTTCGCACGCTACGTCGCCGACCTCCACAAGGAGATCGCGCGGGGAGAGCGGCGCGCCAGGGCGCAGGCGCGCAAGCTGGCGGCGTAGCGCCTAGTCGGCCGCGGCCAGGGTGAACCCGATGCGGGGGAAGTGGACGGCCACTTCGCCGAGCGCGGGATCGCGGCGCAGGATCGTCAGCTCGAACTCCGATGCGGCGATCAGCGTCCCGCGCACCGGGTCGCGGCCGTAGTCTTCGGCGGCCACGGCAACCTCGCGGCCGAGCAGCTCGTGCTCCCCCGCATCAACGGCTTCCGGCTGCGCCTGCCGCGCCGTTTCCAGCGCCTCAGTCGCGCTCATCTCCGAGCGCCGGCCGTGGCCGATCGCGCGCACGCGCTCCGTCCACTCCGCCACATGCGGCAGACCCTCGAACGCGGCGGTCGCCGGGGGATAAGCCGAGCGCACGAACCACAGGTTGTAATAGGCGTTCGCGTCCAGCAGGCCGGGGCGCTCGCCGCCGAGATAGGCGCGCCCGTCGCGCAGCTGCTCCGAGATCAGCGCGGCGTTGGCGCGCAGCTTCTGCGTCATCATCGGCACTACCGCACGCATCGCCGCGGGATCGAACGGCCGCCCGCTCAGGGCCTCGCGATCCTTGATGAACGCGGCCGGCACGTTCTCGCCCAAGCCGCCGAAGATCACTGCCACCGCGGCCTGGAACACCTCGCGGTCGGTCCACAGCGCCGATGCGTATGCGAGGCCCACGTCATCGTTGGGGAAGAGCGTCGGGGCGGGGAAGCGCCGCTCGAGCTCGCGCACGATCAGCTGGCTGTCGCAGTACACGTCGGCCCCGATCTGCATGACCGGTATGCGGCGGTAGCCACCGGTGAGCGGCACGAGCTCCGGCTTGGGCATGATCACCGGCTGATCGACCGCCGCCCAGGCGAGGTCCTTGATGCCGAGGCAGACTCGCACCTTCTCCGAAAACGGCGAGCTGTCGTACTGGTGGAGGAGGACTTCAGGCATCGATCACCCTTCCGCAGATGTCGCGGAAGCCCGCCGCCATGAACTTGGCCCTGCGCACCTTGACCGCTTCGAAATCCTCCGACTTGCACTTGCCGCCGGAGAGCTTGTCAATCCGGCCGGTGCGGGCGAGGGTCAGCATCAGCGCGCCCGAGACGAAGTGGTAGCCCCAGTAGATGTCCTCTTCCGAGCAGTCGGGCAGCGCCTTCTTGAGTAGATCGATCAGCCGCAGGACGACCGGGTCGAAATGGGCGTCCATCAGCGCGGCGCCCCATTCGGGCGTGTTGGACACTTGCGCGCCGAGCTTGCCGTAGTTCCGCCAGCCCTCGCCGCCGCGGATGTAGGTGTCGAGGTCGGTGTCGAGGAAGGCATGGAGCGCTCCCTCGACAGTGGGCTTGCCCCGGGCCGACGCCTCGTAGTCATCGAGCGCCTTCATCCGGCGCTCGCTGGTGACCACCGCGCGGCGCGCGAACACCGCGTCGAACCGCGCGCGCTTGTCGTCGAAATAGTAGTTCAGCAGCGTGTGATGGACGCCGACCTGCTTGGCGACATCCTTCAGCGTGACCCCGTGAAGGCCGTGCTGGGCAAACTGCTCCTCGGCCGCGTCGAAGATCTGCTCCATCGTCTCGGCTCGCTGTTCGGCCTTCTTCGACGGGCGCTTGGCTTTGGCGTTCGCTGTCGGCATCTGCCTTGGCTTCCTCTCGGTTATCCCGCACCGCGTCAAGGCCGGTCGCAATATTCGCACACGTGAGAGTGAGCATTGACAGCGCGAGCCCGGTCACGCAATCATCGGCTTACAAGAGAACACAGCGCGGGAGCAGGTAGATGGGCGTAGGGGCACCAGCGGGAATTTCAGCGGCCGCACCGCGCGGCGCGCGCGCGCACCGCCCGATGAT
>JBQCFR010000352.1:0-4498 GCA_051958885.1 Tsuneonella sp. | reverse complement strand
TGCAGGTCCACGGCGGGATCGGCTACAGCCGCGAGAAGCCGTTCGAGCACATCTTCCGCCACCACCGCCGCTACCGCATCACCGAAGGGGCGGAGGAGATCCAGATGCGCAAGGTCGCTGCCTACCTGTTCGGCTATCTCGGCCCGCGCAAGGCCTTGTTCGAGTAGGATCGAAGCCGGGGAAGCCGGCTCGGGCAAGGGCAAGTGCCTGGACCGGCTTTACCGGGCGGAAACCATCGCCGCCTAAAGCCGGCGGTGGATGGGACGGCTAAAATTTTGGACGATGACCCTCGTCATCGCGCTGATGGGGCTGTTCGCCGCGTCGAGCGCCCAGGCGAGCGAGGCTCTCTTCGCGCATAGCTGCGTGCTGGCGTCGCCGCGCCCGCTCACGCTCGCCGACGCGGAAGCGCAGTCTGGCTGGCGCTGCAATCCCTCGGCTGCCGACGCAAAGGCGCAGTACCTGTGGCTCGCGATCGACGGCAAGCGTCTGCCGCGGGGGGATCGCCAACGGCTCGAAGGCGACGCCATGCCTTCCGCCGGCATCACCACCGTAGTTCGCTTCGCCGACGGCAGCCAGCGCGTGCGCCGCTGGAGTCCGGCAGATATCACGCATAACTGGACCGCGGGCACGCGCTTCACCCTGCGGCTCTATTGGGAGCAGGAGCAGCCGACCGCGCTATTCGTCCGCATCGACCGTCCGTTCGACCGGCAGATCGCCACCGACCTCCAGTTGACCGGCGGGGACGAGGCACGCTCGGTGCAGCTCGTCCAGATGATCCTGTTCGGCATGTTCACCGGGATGCTGCTGGTCATCGCGCTCTACAGCCTCTCGCTTTACATCGTCCTGCACAGGCGGTTCGCGCTGATCCATGCGGCGATGACCGGTTTCCTGATCCAGTACACGGTTGCATCCTCCTCCCTCCTGTTCCTCCTGTTCCCTGGCGCCACCCTGTGGCTGCGCACCAGCCTGGCCTACACCGGGCTCGCCGGCACGATGGCGCTGTTCGCGCCGTTCCTGTGCAGCATGCTCGAGCGGAACGCGCTGACCGCGCGCATGCGGGGTGCGGCCTATGCGTGCGCCGCGCTGGTGGCGTGTGCCGGCCTTGCCGTCCCGCTGCTCGGACCCCTTCTACCGTTTACCATGCGCGGCCTCTATAGTGCCGCGTTCGTGCCGGGCCTCGTGGTGTTCGCCGCGCTCTGTGTGCAGGCGGTCCGCCGGGGCAGCCGCGCGATCCGCCTGGTGGCGCTCGCGTGGCTCTGGCCCACGCTCGCGGCGATCGACCGGATCGCGCGCGCGTTCGACGTCTACAGCCTCCCGTTCAGCTACGACTTCGCGATCTTTGGCGCGATGGCTTTGCAGTCGATGTTCATGGCCTTTGCGATTGCCTGGCGCATCGGCGAGATCCGCAAGGAGCGCGACCGCGCGCTGGCGACCGAGCGGACGCTTACAGCGCAAGTCGCAACCGACGCGCTCACCGGCCTGCCCAACCGCCGCGCCTTCGACGAACGGCACTGGCGCTGCGGCGATTATCTCGCGGTGATCGATGTCGACCGCTTCAAGAGCGTCAATGACCGGTATGGCCATGCGGCGGGCGATGCGGTGCTCCAGGCGCTTGCCGCCGAGCTGCGCGCCGAAGTCGAAGCCGGTGCGCTGATCGGCGCTTGGCGGCTCGGCGGCGAGGAGTTCATCGCGCTTGCCGCCGCGCGGACAGTGGCCGAAGCGGCGATCAACGTGAACCGCGTGCGGCACCGCATCAGCGAGCGCATTGCGAGCGCCATGCCGGTCCTGTCGCATGCGGTGACCGTCAGCGCCGGCCTCGCGCAGATCGACGAGCAGGGCATCGCCGCAGCCTACGACGCCGCCGACCGCGCGCTCTATCACGCCAAGGCGTCGGGCCGGAACCGGCTGAGCTGGGAAGAGGCGGGCAAAGCGACGGCGACGATCTTCCCGCGCAAGGACTTTCAGCGCGACGCTGCCTAGATCCCGCGGCCTGAGCTACTGGCCGAATGGAAACGTGTCGGGAATGCCCGAGTGCGGTTCGTGCCCCGCGGGCTCGAGCGCGCTGGTTTCGTCGAACCAGACGTAGCCGTCGAACTGGTCGGGCAGCACCGCTTCGCTGTAGTGGCTCCAGCGCTCGGTCTCGGGGCGGTAGATCACGCCGATGAACCGCTCGAGCCGCGGCTGTGCGAGACGGTTGCGCAGTGCTTCGTCGCTGTTCGGCAGCAGAATGAAGCGCTTCATTGACGTGTCGTGGCACAGCCGCTCGTAGCTGTCGGGGCGCGACGGGAGCACGCGCTTGACCTCTCGGTCCCCGTCCCAGTCGGTCGCCGCGGAGACTGTGCCGGTGTGCGTGCCGAAGCCGATCAGCGCGACCTCGTCGCCCCATTTCTCGCGCGCGAGCTGGCCGATGTTGTGCTCGCCGCGCACCGCGCCCATGTCGGTCGCGCGGGCATCGCCGATGTGGCTGTTGTGCGCCCAGACGATTGCCTTGGCCGCGGGGGCGCCGTTCTCGAGCAGGTGCGCGAGCGTGTCCGCCATGTGTTCGTCGCGCAGGTTCCAGCTCTCCGCGCCGCCGTAGTACATGATGCGGTAGTACCGCTCGGCCGAGGCGACCAGCCGCGCGTTCATCGCCGCTCCGAACGCCTCGCCGTCCTTGCCGAGCGCCTCTTCGAGCATCTCGCGGCACTGCGCGATCACCGCCTCCTCGCATTCGCCGTAGCCACGGTTGAGCGCCATGCGGCCGTAGATCGCCGGGTCGCTCTGCCACGGCGTGAGGCAGCCGTAGCGCTCGCGCGCCACCGCGGCGGCTTCGGGATCGTGTTCGTCGAGATAGGCGATAACCGCCTCGATCGAGCCGGACATGTTGTAGATGTCGAGCCCGTAGAACCCCGCCATTGCTGCGGGCGCGCGGTCGCGGTTGATCGCGTGCAGATCGTGCATCAGCTGCGCGATCACCGGGTTGCGCCACATCCACGTCGGAAAGCGGCAGAGAGGCCGCGGCGCGTCGGCGCGGTGGGGCCGGTGACGGATCGCGCGGTCGAGCACGGCGGCGTCGGGCCAGTCGGCCTCAACCGCCACGATGGTGAAGCCGTGCCGCTCGACCAGCCGGCGCGTAATCGCCGCGCGCGCCTCGTAGAACTCGCGCGTGCCGTGGCTGCACTCGCCGAGCATGACCACGCGCTTGTCGGCGAAGCGGTCGAACGCCTCGGCGAACGCCGGATCGTCGACCTCGGGCAGCTCGACCGCGTGCTCGGCGATCAGCTCGGGCAGCGTTCGCGCGCGCGCCGGGCGATGGTCGCTCGACGTGCGCGCTCCGCTCTCGGGCGCGACCCCGCGCACCAGCGGCACGAACCTCACGGGCGCGAGGTCGTGCGACTCCCAGCGGTCCTCGGCGACCCGCTCGACGCAGCGGAGCTGCTGCACGTCCTCGCCGCCGACCGGAATGATCAGGTGCCCGCCGAGCGCAAGCTGGCGCTTGAGCGCCTGGGGCGCCTCCTCGCCGCGCGCGGCCACGAGAATTGCGTCGAACGGGGCTTCCTCGGGCAGGCCCTCGAGGCCGTCGCCGGCGATCACGTGGCAGTTGGCGTAGCCGAGTTCGGCGACCCGCTCCGCCGCCTCGCGCGCGAGCACCGCGTGCCGCTCGACCGCGAACACCTCGCCGGCGATGCGCGAGAGCACCGCGGCGGCGTAGCCCGAGCCCGCGCCGACCTCGAGCACCCGCATGCCCGGCGCGACCTCGGCGGCGTCGATCATGCTCGCGACGATGTACGGCTGGCTGATCGTCTGCCCCTCGCCGATCGGCAGCGGGTTGTCGTGGTAGGCGAATTCGCGCAGCCCCTCGGGAACGAACCGCTCGCGAGGGACGGTGCGGAACGCTTCGAGGATGCGCCGGTCTGTAATCCCGCGCCGCCGGATCTGGCGCTCCACCATCGCCTCGCGTGCGGACGACGCGCCGCGCATCGCTAGGCGCCCGATAAGGCGGCGCACGGCGGCATCACGCGGCCGCGAGCGCCGCGGCGATGTCGGGTCCGGGCATGCCGGTGAGCTGCTTGTCGAGCTCCTCGACTACCGCCGTGTGCGTCTGCGGACGATAGTGCCGGCGCATCTCGCCCAGCGTGTTGGGGTCGGCGACGACGACGAGCTGCTCGATGCGCCGATCGAGCACCGCCTGGTTGAGCCAGTTGGCGACCGCGGCCGCGTGGTCGAGCTTGTCCTGCTCGTGATAGTCGTCGCTCTTGGCGTCGTGATGCCCGAACGCGCCGCTTTCCCCCTGCTCGGCGAGCGAGGGCTCCTCACGCAGAGTCAGCTCGGGCTCGAGCGGCGAGCCGGTGTTGCGCATCAGCAGGAAGCGCGCGCCGTCGGCGATGGCGACATGGGCTCCGGCGGGTATTCGCATGATCGTCTCCTCTCGCTGACACAACGGAGCGGAACGGAGACGGTGCCGAAAAAAAAGGCCGGCGGATCGCTCCGCCGGCCCTTCCTGTCTCTCGAAGGCAGG
>JBQCFR010000351.1:0-8383 GCA_051958885.1 Tsuneonella sp. | reverse complement strand
GATGGCACCGCGGCCCGGTTTCACGCCGGGCCGCGGATCGCCAACCACGGGAATTTAGAGTAAGGACAGGATCGATGAGCTACCGCGCTTTCGGATATCTCGCGTTCCTCGCCGGCGCGCTGGGCGCTTCGGCGGCGGTGCAGGCCGCGTCACCCGCCTGCCCCAATCATTCCGCAGGAGAGAGCGCCATGGCGAGCGGAAGCGCGCAGGGCCGCACCACGGTGATCCGCACCGGCACCGGCCACACCGCCACGATCGTGCGGGCCGATCCCGACGGGACCATCCGGCTCGAGCAGCACGGCAAGGACCATGCTGCGCTCGCGGTCCAATCGGGCACCGGCGAGGCGCTCGACATCCGCCAGTCCGGCGACTCGGCCGAGGCCGAGGTGGTGCAGGACGGCGCGTGCAATGCCACGTCGCTCATCCAGTCGGGCGCGGGCAACCGCGCGAGCGTCGTCCAGAGCGGCTCGGGCAACCGCGTCGTGGTGCGCCAGGGCGGGAGCTAAAGCGATGAAGGCGCTGATCACACCGTTCGTCGCTGCCGCTGCGATTCTCGCTGCCGCCGCGAACCCGGCGTGGGCCGGCACCACCAAGGAGACGCCCGGCACGCCCTGCACTCCCGGCGGCGGCGTGGCTACGAACAATCCCTGCAAGGGCAACAACGGCAATCCGAGCCCGCAGGGCAACGTGAACAAGACCCCGACCTACCCCGCGCCCGACCCGTTCACGATCGGCCGGCCGGGCAACGATCGGGGCGCGTTCATCACGCAGATCGGCGACGTCAACACCGCGGCGATCAAGCAGTCCTCGAGCGCGCAGTACGCGCGCATCGATCAGACCGGGAACGCCAACGGCGCGGCGGTGACGCAGCAAGGCACAGGCGATCATTACGCCACCGTCGACCAGACCGGCGGAACGAACGCGGTCGACCTGCTCCAGTCGGGCGATACCACCATGGTCGCGCGGCTGACTCAGACCGGCAACGACAACGTCATGCGCTTCAGTCAGTCGGGGAGCGCGCTCTCGAGCGGCGTCGAGGCAATACAGCAGAACGGCGACCGCAACTTGATGACGCTGACGCAGGCCGGCGAGAACAACCAGGCCCGGCTGACGCAGGACGGCTCCGACAACACGATGAACCCGGTGCAGATCGGCGACAACAACCGCCTGATCTGGACTCAGACCGGCAATGGCCTGTCCGACCTCGGCATCTCGCAATCGGGCGGCAGCGCGATACAGGTCACCCAGACCAAGTGAAGCGGCTGGCCGCCTTCGGCCTGCTCGGCCTCGGCCTCGCCCAGCTGGCGGCGCCGCTGATCGCGCAGCAATCGGATGACCGCGCGCGGCTCGACGACTTCGCGATTCCCGCGGCAAGCGAGCCCTCGCGGATCGAGCAGCTTTCGCCCGCCGCCACGCACGTCGAATCCGCCGTGCAAGCGGTCGATCGTGCGATTGCCAGGCCTCCCATGCCGGACAAGCGCGCGGCCGGGCCGGCGCAGCTGTCGAGCGCATCCGACAAGGGGTCGCCGCGGCAGCTGAGCGACACAGGCGATTCGAAGAACCTGCGGACCGCCGCGGTATCCTCGAAGGCGGACAGCACGCCCGGCCCGGTGGTCCACCTCAAGGGCCACGACCGGTGCGATCCGCAGCTCGACGAGCGCAAGCTGGCCGAATGCCGCCGCATCCTCGAGCTGCGCGCGGACGAGTTCCACGCCCCCGCCCCGCCGCAGCTCAGCCCCGAGGAACGCCTGCTGGCGCAGCAGCGCGCCGCCGAGTTCGCAGGCCATAGCCCAGCGCAGCGGCTGCGGATGGCTACCAGGGGCGAGCCCGACGCCGATCTGACGAGCAACCAGGTGCTCGCCTCGATCTATCTCGATACCAATGCGCCTCCCGCCCAGCCCACCGAGACGCCCGCGCCCGGCAGTTCGGCCGACGTGACCGCGATCCTCAAGGCGATCGGCATGGATACCCCACCTCCGCCGCAAAACTGATCGGCGCCCAAGCCAAGCGGGTGACGGTTGAACCCGCCGCGAAACTCGCTACAGCGCGCGTTTCGCGCTGCACCCATGCACCTGGGGGGCGATTAGCTCAGTTGGTAGAGCGCCTCCTTTACACGGAGGATGTCGGCGGTTCGAGCCCGTCATCGCCCACGCGCCCCCAGCCCCGATCCCGATCATCCGCTCAGCGCCTCGTCGACCACCGCGCGCGCTGCGGGGCTCGACCAGTCGAACCCGCCGACCACCCGGGCCACTTCCTCGCCGCTGGCGCTGTAGATCACCGTGGTCGGCAGGTTGCCGCCGCCGAGCTTCATCGACAGCGCGGTGTCCTTGTCTAGCCAAGGTTCGAGGTGGGCGAACTTCTCCTTGGCGAAGAACGGCGGCACTTCGGTGTCGCCCTGCAGGTCCTGGCTCACCGTGACCACTCGCAGCTTGCCGGTGTAGTCGCCGGCGAGATCGTCGAGCAGCGGCATCTCCTTCACGCACGGGGCGCACCAGGTGGCCCACAAGTTGAGCAGCACCGGCTGGCCCTGCAGCGCGGCGAGATTGAGCTGCTTGCCGCCCGCGTCCTTCACCGTCATCGCCGGCATCAGCTCGCCAGCGTGGCTGCGGTCGATCTTGCCCTCGAGCCCCTGGCTGCTGCTCGCGGTTGCTTGCGGCGCTGCAGGCTCCCCTCTATCGCACCCGGCCAGCAGCAGGGCCGAAAGGGCGAGCGTGAGCGATAGCCGGAAGAACACCGATGCAAACTCCATGTGGGGTGGGCGGTTCGCGGAGGGGCCTAGCGCGATCATGCGCGAAATCAACGCCTCGATCCCGTTCGACAAGGCGCTGTGGCGGCAGGACATCGCCGCGAGCAAGGCGCACGTCGCGATGCTCGGTGCGCAGGGGATCGTCACCCGCGAGGACGCCGACGCGATCGCCGACGGGCTCGACCGGATCGCCGGCGAATACGAAGCCGGCGGAGTGCCCGAGGACTGGGACCTCGAGGACATCCACATGACCACCGAGAGCCGGCTCGCCGCGCTGATCGGGCCGGCGGCGGGGCGGCTGCACACCGCGCGCAGCCGCAACGACCAGGTGGCGACCGACTTCCGCCTGTGGGTGCGCGACGCGGTTGATCAAGCCGACGCCGGAATCAAGGCGTTGCAGGTGGCCCTGGTAAACCGTGCTGGCGAGCATGCAGCGAGCATCATGCCCGGCTTCACGCATCTGCAAACCGCCCAGCCGGTGACGCTGGGCCATCACCTGCTCGCCTACTACGAGATGCTGCGCCGCGATCGCTCCCGCTTCGCCGATGGGCGCGCGCGGCTGAACGAATGCCCGCTCGGTTCGGCTGCACTCGCCGGCACCGGCTTCGCGATCGACCGCGATGGGACGGCCCGCGCGCTGGGGTTCGCGCGGCCGACCGCCAACAGCCTCGACGCGGTGTCCGACCGGGACTTCGCGCTCGACTATCTCCAGGCCGCCGCGCAGTGCGCGCTGCACCTCAGCCGCCTCGCCGAAGAGCTGATCCTGTGGGCAAGCCAGCCGTTCGGCTTCGTTCGGCTGCCCGATGCGCTCAGCACCGGCAGCTCGATCATGCCGCAGAAGAAGAACCCCGACGCCGCCGAGCTGGTGCGCGGGCACGCGGGGCGCATCGTCGGCTGCCTGACGAGCCTGATGGTGACGATGAAAGGCCTCCCGCTCGCCTATTCGAAGGATATGCAGGACGACAAGCCGCCGGTGTTCGAGGCGGCCGGGCTGCTCGCGCTGTCGATCGCGGCGATGACCGGCATGATCGCGGAGGCCACCTTCCGCACCGAGCGGATGCGCGAGGCTGCCGAACTCGGCTACGCCACCGCCACCGACCTTGCCGACTGGCTGGTGCGCGAGGCGGGCATTCCCTTCCGCGAGGCGCATCATATCACCGGCGCGGCCGTTCGGGCCGCCGAGCAGCAGGGTATACCGCTCGATCAGACGCCTCTGGAGGCGTTTCAAACGCTTCATCCGCAGATCGACGAGCGGGTCTATGCCGCGCTGTCGGTCGACAGCTCGGTCGCCGCGCGCACCAGCTATGGCGGGACCGCGCCAAGCCGGGTAAGGGAGCAGGTGGCCGCGGCGCGCCAGGCGCTGGGCATGGAGCCCTAGATGAAGCGCCTGTTCCTCACCCTCGCCGCCACCCTGCTCCTCGCCGCATGCGGCCAGAAGGCGGGACTCGAGCCGCTCGCGGGCCATTCGCTGCCGCCCGCCCCCTACGGCGCCAAGGCGACCCCCGGGACCGAAGACCTGCTCGCGATGGACCCGATCGCCGCGCCCGAGCGCTCGGTCGAGTTGCGCAAGAAATCGGAAGTGCGCGAGGACGATCCGTTCGACCTGCCGCCGCAGTGATCTCACCGCCGTCCCGTTCGTATCGAGCGGAGGCCGCAGGCCGTAGTCGAGATACCCGCGTAGCACTGCTCGGCACGAACCAAAACGCGCGCCAAAGGATCGCGGCTTCCGCTCAGGCAAGCAACGTTTGCTCGACTTCACGCCGGGCCCGCGGCTAAGCGCCGCAGCCGATGGACCATTTCCAGCTCAAGGGCGGCGTGCTCCACGCCGAGGACGTACCGCTGACGCGCATCGCCGAGGAAGTCGGCACGCCGGTTTACGTCTACTCGCGCGCCACGCTGGTGCGCCATGCCCGCGTGTTCCGCGAAGGCCTCGCCGCGCTCGACAATCCGCACCTTGCGTTCGCGGTGAAGGCCAATCCCAACCTCGCCGTGCTCAAGGTCCTGGCGCGCGAGGGTTACGGCGCGGACGTGGTCAGCGGCGGCGAGCTGACCCGCGCGCTGGCGGCGGGGATCGCGCCGGAGGACGTGGTGTTCTCGGGCGTCGGCAAGACGCATGCCGAGCTGCTCCAGGCGCTCGAGGCGGGCATCGGCCAGTTCAACATCGAATCCGAGGAAGAGGGCCACGAGCTGGCGCTGCTTGCGCAGCGGCACGGCCGGCGCGCGGCCTGCGCGCTGCGGGTCAATCCCGACGTCGATGCGCGCACGCACGAGAAGATCTCGACCGGCAAGCGTGAGAACAAGTTCGGCGTCCCGCTCGACCGTGCGGCCGAAATCTACACCGCGCTCGCCGGCGAGCCCGGCCTTGAGATGCGCGGGGTCGCGGTGCATATCGGGAGCCAGCTTGCCGACCTGGAGCCGCTCGAGACGGCGTTCGAAAAGGTCGGCGCGCTGATCGCCGAGCTCCGCGCCGGCGGCTGCACGGTGACTCACGCCGATCTCGGCGGCGGGCTCGGCGTCCCTTACCGCAAGGACGAGGTGTTCCCCTCCCCGGCGGAATACGGCGCGATGGTCGCGCGCGTTACCGAGGGGTGGGGCGTGCGGCTGATGTTCGAGCCCGGCCGGGTCATCGCCGGGAACGCGGGCGTGCTGCTGACGCGGGTCGTGCGGACCAAGCGCAGCGGCAATGGCCCGCCGTTCGTGATCGTCGACGCCGCGATGAACGACCTCGCGCGGCCGGCGATGTACGGCGCGTGGCACGATTTCGACGCGGTCGAACCCAGCGGCGCCAGCATGACCGCGCACATCGTGGGTCCGATCTGCGAAACCGGCGACACGTTCGCGATGGACCGGCAGTGCGATGCCTTGTCGGCGGGCGAGCTCGCGGTGTTCCGCACCGCGGGCGCCTACGGCGCGACGATGGCGTCGAGCTATAACAGCCGCGGGTTCGTGCCCGAAGTGCTGGTCGACGGCGACCGGTTCGCGGTGGTGGCCGACCGCATCCCGGCGAGCGCGATCATGGATGCCGAGCGGGTGCCCGATTGGCTCTGAGCGCGCTGCCGCTGTTCCACCGCGTGGCCGGCAGCCGCGTGGTGGTGCTCGGCGACGGACCTGCGGCCGAGGCCAAGCGCCGCCTGGTCGAACGCGCCGGCGGGGAGTGCTGCGGCGAGCCGGAAGCGCATCATGCGCGCCTCGCCTTCGTCGCGGTTTCCGATGCCCGCGCGGCCGAGGCGGCGGCGATCCGCCTTCGCTGCAAGGGCCTGCTGGTCAACGTCACCGACCGGCCCGAGCTGTGCGACTTCACCGTGCCGAGCGTGCTCGAGCGCGATCCGGTGCTGGTCGCGGTCGGCACCGCCGGGGCTTCGGCGGGTCTCGCCAAGCAGCTCCGGCTGCGGCTTGAGGCGCTGCTGCCGCCGTCGTTGGGCGCGCTGGCGCAGGCGCTTCACGCTGCGCGCATCGCGCTGCGCGGCCGCTTGCCCGATGCCGCCGAGCGGCGCCGCGCGCTCGATGGCGCGATGGCGCCCGGCGGTCCGCTCGATCCGCTGCGCGATCATCCGCCGGGCAGTGTGGAGGCCTGGCTGACAGGTGAGCACGCGCCCGCGAAGGGGGGCGAGGTCGAACTGGTCCTCGCATCGGGCGATCCGGACGACCTCACGCTGCGCCAGGCTCGCCTGCTCGGCGAAGCGGACGCGGTGGTGCTAGAGGGCGACATCCCCAAGGCGATCCTGGCGCGCGTGCGCGCCGATGCGGAGCGGATCGCACCGTCCGCCGCCCGGCCCGCGCCGAACGGCCTCGTCGTGCGGATTCGCCGCTACCTCGGGCCAGCAAAATAGCGAGGCCGAGGGCGAGCCGCGCAGGGGTTGAATAGCGGCGGACGCGGGCCTATCTGGAGGTTGCTCGGGTCGCGCTTCCCTCATGGCCGGCTCGGGTCGGTGCACTGCGGTGCACCTCCTCCCTGAACCTTGGCCACCTGGTGCCTCGCACCAGGTGGTTTTTTCTTGCCTGCTATTCGGCCGCGAGCGGCAGCCCGCCGCCGCCCGCGAGCGCGGCGGTCTCGGCGCCGAGTTCGCGCACCAGGCCGGCGAGCAGGCGCGCGACGCCGGCCAGGCGGGCGGACGGGCTCTCCAGCTTGGCATCGAGATAGCTCGCGCGGCACACTTCGAGCTGCAGCGCGTGAACCCCGCGCGCGGGCGCAGCATGGCGTTCGAGCACGTAGCCCCCGGCGTAAGGCCGGTTGTGCGCCACCGCCCGCCCCTGCGCGGCAAACCAGCGGAACGCATGGGCGACCAGCCGCGCATCGCTCGACGCGCCGAACCGGTCGCCGATCACGAACTCGGCGGCGCGCTCCCCGGGGTGGCGCGGGCGCAGCGGCGGCATCGAGTGCAGGTCGATCAGCAGGGCCGCGCCCCAGCGGTCGCGCAAGGCCTCGAGCGCGCCGCCGAGCGCCGCGTGGTACGGCGTGTGGATGCCGTCGATGCGTGCGTCGAGCTCGGCGCGGGCCAGGCGACATTTCCACACCTCGCCCAGCCCCGGCAGCCGCCGCGGCACCAGCCCCAGCCCGCTGCGCGCGCGGCGGTTGGCGATGGAGTTGCGGGCGGCGCCCGGCGCGCCCTCGGCAACCATCGACCAGTCCATGTCGTCGCCCGCGCGGTTGAGATCGAGCATCGCGCGCGGCGCGTGCGCCACCAGCAGCGCCGCGCCGGTCTGCGCGGCCACCTCGGCGGCGAGTGCATCGACGTGCCGGTCTTCGAGCCGCATCGCCGCGTAATGCGGATCGCGCATGGCGGTGCGGACATCATCAGGATAGGCGCGCCCCCCGTGCGGCGCGGCGATCAGCACCGGGATCGGCGCGGCGGCGGGGACCATGAGCGTGAAGGCGGGCTCTCCCGTTCCCGGGATCGCTCCCCCCGCTTGTCCCGCGTCGTTCATCGTGTGTGGTAACTAACCATCTGCGGCTCTGTTTCAAAGCAGGTCAGCGCGCGCGCGGCCAAAGATTTCTTAAGCGCTCGCGGCTATGCCGGCCCCCATGAACGAGATTCCCCCGTTGCGCATCCTCCTTGCCGAAGACGACGAGGCGATGCGCACCTATCTGTCGCGCGCGCTCGAGAATGCCGGTTACGAGGTCGCCGCGGTGGATCGCGGGACTGCCGCGCTGCCGCTGCTCGAATCGGAGCACTTCGACCTCCTGCTGTCGGACATCGTCATGCCCGAGATGGACGGGATTGAGCTCGCGCAGCGGTGCAACGAGACCTCGCCGCGGACCAAGGTCATGTTCATTACCGGGTTCGCCGCGGTGACGCTGAAGGCGAGCCGCGACCAGCCGCGCGCGAAAGTCCTCTCCAAGCCGTTTCACCTCAAGGACCTCGTGCTTGAGGTCGACCGGGTGTTCACCGATCACGTGCGGGTGCAGGCCTAGGGTCTTGCGCCTCAAATGGCGCGCGGCTAAAGGGCGCGCCTTGCCGCTGCGCGCGGCAAGCGATGGTGCGGGCGTATAGCTCAGTGGTAGAGCACTATGTTGACATCGTAGGGGTCGCAAGTTCAATCCTTGCTACGCCCACCATCGAAAGAAGGCGCCGCGCAACCGGCGCCTTTTTCATATCGGGACCGGCTTCCTTGCACGTGCCCGCCTAGCTGCTAAAG
>JBQCFR010000350.1:0-2550 GCA_051958885.1 Tsuneonella sp. | reverse complement strand
ACGGTATCGGGGATGCCGGCCTCGTGGCACAGCCGCACCGCCAGCGCGGCGATCAGCGGGGTCTGCTCGGCGGGCTTGGCGATGACCGTGTTGCCCGCCGCGAGCGCGGCGGCGGCGGGGCCGGTGAAGATCGCCAGCGGGAAATTCCACGGGCTGATCGTGGCGAACACGCCGCGGCCGGCTAGAGTGAGCCGGTTCTCTTCGCCGGTCGGGCCGGGGAGCGGCATCGGCGCGGCGAACAGCCGGCGCGCCTCGCCGGCGTAGAAGCGCAGGAAATCGACCGCCTCGCGCAGTTCGAGCACCGAATCGATCAGCGTCTTGCCCGCCTCGCGCTGGCACAGCGAGATGAATTCCGCGGTGTGCGCTTCGAACGCGTCCGCCGCCGCCTTGAGCAGCAGAGCGCGCTTCTCTCCGCCCAGCGCGTTCCAGCCCGGCTGCATCGACTGAGCGCGGCCGATGGCATCGTTGACCTCGGCGGCGGTGGCATCGCGGCAGAATCCGACGATCTCGGCTGCCTTTTGGGGCGAACGGATCGCGCGTCCTTCCACAAGCTCAGGATGCGCGGGATGGGGGTTGCTAGACTTTGGGCCCCGTGCACCCACGGCCGCTCGTCCTGCGCCTGTCGACGGACGCTGCACGAACGTCGGAGCAGCTTCCCAGCGCCGACTCCTCAATTCCGCCAATTTTGCGAGTAGCGGCCCCCGCGCCAGCGGGTCCGCCAGATCGACGCCGGCGCTGTTCGCACGGCCTGCGAAGATGTCGCGCGGCAACGGAATGGCGGGATTGCGCTTAGGCTCGGTGGCGGCGAGTTCGGCGACCGGATCGGTGACCAGGTCCGCGACCGCCACTTCGGCGTCGGCCATGCGATTGACGAAGCTCGAATTGGCGCCGTTTTCCAGCAGGCGGCGTACGAGGTAGGCGAGCAAGTCCTTGTGCGTGCCCACCGGCGCGTAGATGCGCACCGGAGTCCGGCGGTTGCCTTCGATCTTCGCCAGCTCCTCGTAGACGTCCTCGCCCATGCCGTGGAGCCGCTGGAACTCAAACGGTCGGCCGGCGGCCAGCGCCTTCACCGCCCCGATGGTATAGGCGTTATGCGTCGCGAAGGCCGGATAGATAGCGTCGGTGGCATCAAGCAGCTTCGCCGCGCAGGCGAGGTACGAAACGTCGGTCGCCACCTTGCGGGTGAACACCGGAAAATCGGCGTAGCCGCCGACCTGGCTGAGCTTGATTTCGCTGTCCCAATAGGCGCCCTTGACCAGCCGCACGAACAGCCGCCGCTGGTGCCGCCGCGCGAGCCGGGCGGTCCAGTCGCAGACGTGGACCGCGCGCTTCTGGTAGGCCTGGATCGCCAACCCGAAGCCCGTCCACCGGCTGCCGTCTGCGCGCGCGAACAGGCCGTCGTCGGCGGCCAGCGTCTCGATGATGTCGAGGCTGAGCTCGAGCCGCTCGGCCTCCTCGGCATCGATGGTGAAGTGAATGTCGGCATCGCGCGCCTTTGCCGCGAGTTCGCGCAGCATCGGCACGAGCGCCGCCTTGGCCGCCTCGGCATGGAGGAAGTCGTAGCGCGGGTAGAGCGCCGACAGCTTGACCGAGATACCCGGCGAACGCTCCACCCCGCCTGCCGCCTCGCGCGCCAGCCGCTCGATCGCGCGCTCGTATGCCAGGCGGTAGCGCTCGGCATCGGGGAACGTCATCGCGCCTTCGCCGAGCATGTCGAAGCTGTGCGACAGTCCGCGCGCGCGTTCGGGAGCCGCGCGTTTGAGCGCCTCATCGATCGTTCGGCCGAACACGAACTGGCCGCCGAGAATGCGCATCGCCTGCAGCGTCGCCTTGCGGATGACCGGCTCGCCCAGCCGGCCGATCGCGCGGCGCAGAGTGGCGCCCATGCCTTTCTGGTGCAGTTCCGGCCGCTCGAGCACTTCGCCGGTGAGCATCAGCGAGAAGGTCGCCGCATTGACGAAAGTCGAGCTCGATTCGCCGAGGTGGTCGGACCAGTCGATGGCGCCGATCTTGTCCTTGATCAGCGCGTCTGCGGTGCGCGTGTCGGGCACCCGCAGCAGCGCTTCGGCCAGGCACATCAACGCCACCCCTTCCTCGGTCGCGAGGCCGTAGGCCTGGAGGAAAGCGTCGAGCCCGCTCGCCTTGCGCTTGCGCGCGCCTTCGATGAGCTTGGCCGCAAGGCCCGCCGCGTCGCCGTGGACCGCCTGCGCGGGCGACGCCTGGCGGATGCGCTCGGCGTCGCAGGCGGCCTCCTCCTGGCGATAGGCCTTGCGCAAGGCGGTGCGGTCGAGCGGTGCGGGAGCGGTCATCGGCAAGTCCGGCTGGGGAGGCGGGTCAGGCCGCGCCCTTGGACCGCGTGCCTGGCACAATCAAGATGCCCGCGGGCCATTGCCGCGCGGCGCCGGGACAGCTCGGAAAGGATGGTGCGGTCGAGAAGACTCGAACTTCCACGGGCTTTCGCCCACAACGACCTCAACGTTGCGCGTCTACCAATTCCGCCACGACCGCACATCGCATGAAAAACGGCGGCGCCAGGCGGCGGCCCCCGGG
>JBQCFR010000349.1:0-3508 GCA_051958885.1 Tsuneonella sp. | reverse complement strand
CGACATCCCGATGCTGCAGGCGGCGACCTGGGGCATCGCCTTCCGCGCCAAGCCCAGGGCGCGCGCCGCGGCGCATGGCTGGATCGATCGCGGCGACCTCACCGCGATCCTCGAGCTGCTGGGCGTGCCCCGCGACGAGTGGGTGGCGGGGTAGCGCCCCCGCGTATCTCGACTGCGGGCTGCGCCCTTCGCTCGATACGAACGGATAAGGGGCTTATGAGCCCACGTCCGTGTTGAGCAGCGATGCGCAGCATCGCGCCCGTCGAGACACGCCCGCGCGCCGCTCGCCTGCTCGCTGCGCAAATTAACTTTCAATTCGCCACCGACCCGCTATATATTGACATAGATGTCAGTAAGGATTGCTCCGCGATGACCGATATCCAGACGATCCCGCTTCCCGCTGCCGGCGCCGAGTGCGCCTCCGACGGCACGATCTTCCGCAATCCGGCGCGGCCGCAGCCCAGGCGCGACGTGCGCAAGGCGATCGCCAAGTTCCGCGAGCTGATCAAGGACAAGGAAGACACCGCGCTGGTCTTCGAGATCTACGAATCGTTGCCGTCGAAGGACTTCCCGCGGCGGGCGAAGGCGCTGACGCTGAGCGAGCAGGGCGAGGCGCTGCGCGCCAACGAGCCGTTCCTGCCGCCGATTCTCGACGATCACGATGCGCTGCGCAAGCTGCCCGCCGGCAGCGTGGCCGAAGCCTACGTCAACTTCATGGAGAGCGAAGGGCTCACCGCCGCCGGGCTCGTCGCCGAATCGGAGAAGATCGGGCGCGCCCGGTACGGCGACCTGATGGAGTGGTACGGCCAGCGCAGCCGCGATACGCACGATCTGCTCCACGTGCTCACCGGCTACGGCCGCGACGCGCTGGGCGAGCAGTGCGTGCTACTGTTCACGCATGGCCAGCAGCCTTCGCACGGACACCTGCTGCTCGGCTATGCGGGCTCGTTCAACATCAAGAAGCAGGTCAAGAGCCAGGCGCCGGTGTTGCGCGCCGTGCGCGAGGCGCAGCGCATGGGCCGCGCCTGCCCGCCGATCATGGAAATGTCGATCCGCGAGCTGCTCGCAATGGACCTTGCCGACGCGCGCCAGAAGCTCGGCATCGGCACGCCGTACTGGTACCGCAAGTGCCACGAGGTGTGGAAGAGCGAGGGCGTCGATCCGTACGACTTGCTCGGCAAGCAGATGCAGGAAAAGCTGGCGGCGTAACGTCGTTCGAGCGACGCTCGTTGGCGTTTATCTCCAGGACCGTTCGTATCGAGCGCAGGACCGAGCTCGTCGAGGGCCGTAGTCGAGATGCCGCCGGCGCGCGGGTGTCTCGACTGCGCTTCTCGACAAGCTCGAAGCGCGCTCGACACGAACGGCAGGGGTTAGTGGCCCTAAGCGGGTGACCTCAGGCGGCCATCCACTCGCGGAAGAAGCCTTCGTGCGCCTCGCGCAGGTCGGTGAGTGCAACTTTCGCTACGTGACCTGAGTATCCGGGATTGTCGCCGAACTGAATTGCTGGCTCGCTGCTGACTTCCCCCAAGTAGTCGAATGCGAGTCCGATGGCCTCGACTCGTTTGCACACTGCTCCGGCTATTGCGTGTGATGGCGCTGTAGCCAGATAGCGCGCCTGATCCTCTCCGAAGCAGAAGTCCGTATTGCTTAATTCTCCGCCCGTGTGCCCGTACACGTCGACGGTCGCTCCCAAGTTGCCGGCAAGTGCCATCTCGGCGATCGCAACAGCCAAGCCGCCATCGCTCACATCGTGAACTGCCGTGACCAGTCCTTCTGCGATCAACTTTCTGATCAGCTCTCCTGCGATGCGCTCGTATTCCAAATCAACATGAGGCGGCGGACCATTCTTCAGACCGGCAATCTCTTGCAGCCAGATCGATTGTCCGAGTTCGCCTGATGGCTTCTTGCCTATGAACATGAGCGTCTCGCCAGGCGCCTTGAACCCGATCGACGCCATCCGCGCATAATCCTCGATCACCCCCACGCCGCCGATCGCCGGGGTCGGCAGGATCGCGCTGCCGCCGCCGGTGGCCTTGCTTTCGTTGTAGAGCGACACGTTCCCGCTCACGACCGGGAAGTCCAGCGCGCGGCAGGCCTCGGCCATGCCTTCGAGGCAGCCGGTGAGCTGGGCCATGATCTCGGGCCGCTGCGGGTTGGCGAAGTTGAGGCAGTTGGTGATCGCCAGCGGCCGGGCGCCGACCGCGCACAGGTTGCGATACGCCTCGGCGACCGCCTGCTTGCCGCCTTCGTACGGGTCGGCGTAGCAGTAGCGCGGAGTGCAGTCGGTGGTCATCGCCAGCGCCTTGCGCGTGCCGTGGACGCGCACCACCGCCGCGTCGCCGCCCGTTTGCAGCGTGTCGGCGCCGACCTGCGAATCGTACTGCTGCCAGATCCACCGCCGGCTGGCGAGCGCTGGGCTGGCCATCAGCTTGAGGAGGTCCGCGCCGATGTCGGTGCTCTCGGGCACCTCCCCGAGCGGCTTGACCTGCGCCCAGGCCTTGTAGTCCTCCCGGCTCATCGCCGGTCGGTCGTAGAGCGGCGCGTCGGCGGCGAGGGGGCCCAAGGGAATGTCGCAGACGACCTCGCCCTGCCATTCGAGCACCATGTGCTGGGTATCGGTGACCTCGCCGATCACCGCGAAGTCGAGCTCCCACTTGCGGAAGATCGCCTCGGCCTCCGCCTCGCGGCCGGGCTTCAGGACCATGAGCATCCGTTCCTGGCTCTCGCTCAGCATCATCTCGTAGGGGGTCATCCCCTCTTCGCGGCAGGGGACCTTGTCCATGTCGAGCCTGATGCCGGCCTTGCCGTTGGTCGCCATCTCGACGCTGGAGGAGGTGAGCCCCGCCGCGCCCATGTCCTGGATTGCGACGATCGCGTCGGGCGCCATCAGTTCGAGGCACGCCTCGATCAGCAGCTTCTCGGTGAACGGATCGCCGACCTGCACGGTGGGGCGTTTGGCGTCGGCATCGTCGCCGAAGTCCGCGCTCGCCATGGTCGCGCCGAGGATGCCGTCGCGCCCGGTCTTGGAGCCGACGTAGACGATCGGATTGCCGACGCCGGTCGCGGCGGAATAGAAGATCTTGTCGGCATCGGCGACGCCCACGGTCATCGCATTGACGAGGATGTTGCCGTCATACGCCGCGTCGAAGTTGGTTTCGCCGCCGACGGTCGGCACGCCGACGCAGTTGCCGTAGCCGCCGATGCCCGCGACCACGCCTTGCACGAGGTGCTTCATCTTGGGGTGCTCGGGCCGGCCGAAGCGCAGCGCATTGAGGTTGGCGACGGGGCGCGCGCCCATCGTGAACACGTCGCGCAGGATGCCGCCGACGCCCGTCGCCGCGCCTTGATACGGCTCGATGTAGCTCGGGTGGTTGTGGCTCTCCATTTTGAACGCGAGGCAGAGCTTGTCCGAGAGGCGAACCACGCCGGCGTTCTCGCCGGGGCCGACCACGACCGCCGGGCCTTCCGTCGGGAAGCGCTTCAAGTGGACGCGCGAGCTCTTATAGCT
>JBQCFR010000348.1:0-2784 GCA_051958885.1 Tsuneonella sp. | reverse complement strand
AAGGCGCGCAATCTGCCTTCGACGATCGCGGTGACCGACCGGGTCGGCAACGTGCTGGCGGTGTTCAAGATGACCGGCGCGCCGGCGACGACCAAGGTCAGCCTCAAGACGATCGGGGGCATCACCAATCAGCCGATCGGGCTGCAGGGGGTGGACGTGCCCGCCGCAGCCGCGGCGATCGCCAAGGCGATCACCGGCGCCTACCTGTCGAGCGGCGGCAACGCGTTCTCGACCCGCACCGCGAGCATGATCGTCCAGCAGCATTTCCCGCCGGCGCCGAGCACCGTGGGGCTCGAAAGCGGGCCGCTGTTCGGCGTGCAGTTCAGCCAGTTGCCATGCTCCGACCTCAGCCAGCGCTTCCAGGCCGGCGGCGGGGCGATGGCGTTCATCGGGCCCAAGCGCTCGCCGCTCGGCCTCGCGGCCGATCCCGGCGGCTTCCCGATCTACAAGAACGGCTACGTCGTCGGTGGGATCGGCGTGGTCGGCGACGGCGACTACGGGTACGACGACAACGTGCTCGACGTCGACGTCGATGCCGAGGAAGCGATCGCGCTCGCGGGCACGCAGGGCTTCACCCCGCCGGCGGAAATCCGCGCCGAGCGCATCCCGGTGGACGGCACCTCGCTGCGCTACAGCGACATGACCACTGCCGACCTGTCGCCGCTCCAGACCAGTTTCGGGGCGATCAACGGGCCTGCCGGCGCGCTGATGGCGGTGACCGGTTACTTCGCCGGCACGATCGTCCCTGGCACCGCCTACGGCAGCGAGGCCTCCGGCATCCGGCCGTCGAAGCCGAGCGAATTCTCCAATCGCGACGCCTACGTGCTGACCGACGGCAACGGCAACGACCGCTACCCGATCCGCGGCGGCACCGACGGCGCGACCGTCGCGCAGCCGCTCACCGCGACCGAGGCGCGCGCGATCCTGGAAGAGGCGTTCGCGGTGCTCAGCCGCGCGCGGGCGCAGATCCGCCGGCCGCTCGACAGCCGGATGGAGGCGACCGTCAGCCTGGTCGACACCAACGGCCAGATCCTCGGCATCGTGCGCGCGCCCGACGGGCCGATATTCGGCACCGACGTGTCGCTGCAGAAGGCGCGCACGGCGACCTTCTTCTCGAGCGCCACCGCCGCGCAGGAGCTGCTCGCCGCGCCCGCGCCGATCCCGCACTATGTCGAGCGCGTGCGCGCGTTCCTGAACGACCCGACCGCGCTGACCGGCAAGTTCGCCTTCGCCGACCGCTCGGGCGGCAACCTGTCGCGGCCCTACTTCCCCGACGGCGAAGTCTCTCGCCCGCCGGGGCCATTGTCGGTCGAGAAATCCTCGCAGTGGAGCCCCTTCGCCGTCGGCCTGCAGACCGACCTGGTGCTCAGCAACATCGTCCAGCACGTCCAGTACGTGGCGGGCGTGAGCGCGACCGACACGCCGCACCGCTGCACCCAGATCCCGGACAACCAGCGGCTCGCCAACGGCATCCAGATATTCCCCGGCTCCGTCCCGATCTACCGCGGCAACACGCTGGTCGGCGGGATCGGGGTGTCGGGCGACGGGATCGACCAGGACGACATGGTCAGCTTCCTGGGCCTCTACAACGCAGGGCAGTGCACGGGCACGATCAACGAGGCGCCGGTGGCGATCCGCGCCGACCAGATCGTCGTCGATGTCTCCGGCAGCCCGGTGCGCCTGCGGTTCGTGAACTGCCCCTTCGCCCCCTTCCTGGACACCTCCGAGCAGAACGTCTGCGAGGGAAAATAGAGTGATGGCGGCGCTGCTCCTGCCCTTGGCGCTACAAGCGAGCGACCCCGCGCCCGGCGGGCCCCCGTCGCCGCCGCAGACCGAGCTGCCCGCCGCTTCGCAGCAGTCGCAGCCGGCGCCTGAGCAAGCTGCGCAACCCGCACCCGACCAGCCCGCGCAGCCGACGATCGATGCCGAGCCGCCGCCGGTCGACAACGGCGTGATCGAAGGCCGCCGCCGCCCCGGCTACGTACAGGCGCTGCCCGACCAGATTACGCAGTTCAACGAAGGGGCGGTACGCGCGCCGCCGCCCGAGGCCTTCCCGACCGACCAGGTGCCGATCCCCGACCGCTGGCGGCTGGTCCAGACGCTGGGGCTGGTCAAGGAACGCTGGTTCGATCCCTACAACCAGAACACCTACAAGGGCGACCGCCCGCTCTGCATCCCCTCGGACACCGAGGACATGGAGCGCCGCCGCAAGGCGCGCGAGGAGGCCGCGGCCAAGGGCGAGCCCGCGCCTTACGGCAGCGCCGAGTGCAAGACGCCGAAGTTCCTCGGCCTCAAGAGCCACGACTGGTTCTTCACCGCCAGCGCGATCAGCGACACGGTGATCGAGCCGCGGACATTTCCGATTCCCGTGGGAGTGCAGACCACCGAGCGCCCGCAGAGCCTCGACGTGTTCGGCAAGGACGCGAGTTACGTCATCTCGCAGACGTTCATCGCCGGCTTCGGGCTCACGAAAGGTTCAACCGCGTTCAAGCCGCCCGAGATCGAGTACCGTGTCGCGCTGGCGTTCAACATGAACTACGCCAACGTGCCCGAGCGGCGCGTGCTGTTCGTCGAGCCGAGCAAGCCGACGCACCGCTTCGATCATTTCCTGGGCGTGCAGGAAGCCTTCATCGACTACCATATCCGGAACACCTCCGAACGGTATGACTTCGATTCGGTGCGGGTCGGCATCCAGCCGTTCCAGACCGATTTCCGCGGATTCCTGTTCAACGACAATCAGCTCGGCATCCGCCTGTTCGGCAACCGCGACAACAACCGCTTCCA
>JBQCFR010000347.1:0-2645 GCA_051958885.1 Tsuneonella sp. | reverse complement strand
CATCTCCGCCTCGATCACCGAGCGGATCGGCGTCGCCCCCCATTCCGATTGCGTGAGCAGGTCGTGCGTCGCCGACAGCGCCCGAATGCGGCCGTCGAGCGCTTCGGCGAACTGATCGATATCGGTCGCGCGGCGGCGGGTGAGCGACACGATCGACAGCACGTTGGCGAGCGTGTTCTTGACCCGGTGGTTGAGCTCGCGGGTGAGCGAGTTGCGGATCGAGTTCTGCTCTTCGAGCCAGTCGAGCGATTCCTGGTCCTCGATCGCTTGCTGAGTCAGCAATCGCGCGACGACCATCAGGAGGCTCGCCACCAGCAGCCCGAACAGCAGCGTGATCATCGACAGCAGCGACAGCGCGTTACCGCGCGAGGATTCGACCACGAGCCGCATCGGCGTGTTGGCGACCATGATCGACTTTGTGACCGTATTGCCGGTGTGGCGGGCCGGCGGCAGGTCGCCGAGCAGGTGGTACCCGCCCGGGTTCGCCGGGTCGGTGTCGTAGAGCCGGATGCCCATGTGGCCGCGGGTTTCGAGCTGCAGCGCGGATTCGAGGAAGTCCTGCCCGTTGAACGGGCTGTAAAGGAACCCGCGCAGGCGGCGCCCGGCCATCCCGCCATCGAACACCGGCATGTAGATCAGGAAGCCCGGCGCGGTGGTGTCCCCCTCCTGCACCAGCACCACTGCGCCGCTGGCGGTGGGCCGCGCGGTGCGCACCGCTTCGTCCATCGCGGCGCGGCGGACCGGTTCGGAGTACATGTCGAACCCCAGCGCGCGCCGATTGCGCTCGGTATCCGGCTGCAGGAAGGTTACCGGCACCACCGTGCGGCGATCCGCGCCTGGTATCGGCCGCACGCGCGGCGTCCCGGGGGCATCGGTCTCGACCCGCGCCTCGAACTCCGAGATCTGCGCCGGGGTGATGTTCTCCGCCCAGCCGATCCCTTCGGCCCCGCGGTAGTCGGCGTCGAGCCGCAGCTCGCCGACGAAGCGGCGGAAGAGGTCGGCGTTGACCGTGTCGACCGTGCCGAACAGCGCCGCGCCGGCGCGCAGGTAGGCCGAGGAGGTGTTGGCGCGCCGCTCGAGCGCGGAGGCGACCGCCTGGGTCGTTTCGCCCATCAGCGCCTTCTCGCGCTGGCTCTCGCCGCGTTCGATCGCGAACACGCTGAGCACGGTTATCGCCGCGATCAACACGAAAATCGCCACGGGCACTGCCCGCGGATAATCGATCAGCCAGCGTCGGCTCCTGAGAGCGGGGTTAGCCTCACTAGTCAAAACCGCAATCTACCCCCCGGCGCGCAATGCTCTCGCCCGCATGAATTCCTGGCTACCGTTAGCCAAGGGAACCAAAAACATTGCGCTTCGTTCCCCCGAGCACGATGAGTCGATAACGCGTCACCGGATTGGGGTCTGGTGGCGCGTGTCGCATTGGTGGACGGGGTACTTGGCGCGCATGGAATCGGGCAAGGATAAGAACGGTAAGAAGATGGCAACCCGGGTTCATACCGACGTCGGCAAAAAGGCTGCCCCGGGCATCGCGTCCGGCCTGCGGCAGTTGTACGATTCGGTGCTCGACGAGCCGCTCCCCGATGCCCTCAAGGATCTGCTCTCGAAACTGGACGACAAGAACTGATGTCCGACGAGAAGCGGACGGCCACCGAGTTGGCCGATTTCAAGCGCGAACTCACCGAGGTTGTGCCGCACCTGCGCGCCTTCGCTCGCGGGCTTTGCGGACGGCCGGACATGGCCGACGACCTGGTACAGGAAACGCTGCTCAAGGCCTGGGCCGCGCAGAACCGGTTCGAGCCCGGCACATCGATGCGCGCGTGGACCTTCGTCATCCTGCGCAATGCGTACCTCACCGACATGCGGCGGAACCGCTTCCGCGGCGAGTTCGATGAAAACGTCGCCGAGCGCATCCTGACGGCGCCCGCCGGACAGGAAGAACCGATCCATCTGTCCGACATGCACCGCGCGCTGCTGACGCTTCCGCCCGAGCGGCGCGAGGCGCTGCTGCTCGTCGGGGCCGGCGGGTTTTCCTATGAAGAGGCGGCGAATATCTGCGGCTGCGCGGTGGGAACCATAAAGAGCCGGGTGGGCCGTGCGCGCGCCGCGCTCAACACGATGCTGGACGAGGGCACCATTCCGCGCCGGTCGATCGAGGACGATAGCGCTCACCGCGCCATCCTTGAAGAACTCGACGAGGTGGCCGCCGGCAACGGCGTGAGCGAGCCGACACGCTGACAGTCCGCTTGTCAGCCTAGCCGTTCGGGCGCAAAATCGGCGGCGAGGGAACAAGCCGACAGCATGAACGACGAATCGCCCCATCTGACCGAGCGTGCGCCGCGCCAGCGCACGATCCTGCGCGCCGCGTTTGCCGAACAGGAACTGCGACTGATCTCCGCGCTCGTGGTGCTGCTCGGCGTGGGGCTGTTCCTCGCGCTGCCCTTCGTGCTGTCCATCGGGTCGGTGGTGTTCCTGCCGCTGGTGACCGCGCTGATCCTGACGATCATCCTGTCGCCGCTGGCCGACCGGCTCGCGGCGTGGGGCCTGCCCAACACGCTGGCCTCGCTGCTCTCGCTGCTGGTGTTCTTCGCGATCCTCGTGCTGGCACTGGCATTGATCCTGCAGCCGGCAATGTCGATGTTCGA
>JBQCFR010000346.1:0-4062 GCA_051958885.1 Tsuneonella sp. | reverse complement strand
CCCCCCCCGCCCCCCCCCCACAAGCCGGCTTCCGGCGAAGGCTACACCCCTTCGGCCGTGCACCTGATGGTCGACACGCTGGGCGAGCGGATGAAGGCGCTGTGGCCAAAGTCGAAGAACGTGGCGGTGGCCGGCAAGGACCGCGCCGCGCTGCTGATGGGCGGCAAGACGGTCGACACGATCTACTTCCGCCAAGGCGACGGCTACGTCACCACCGCGGGCAAGACGCTCGGACCCGAGGCGCAAGCCGTCACGGCGAACGTGCGCCAGCTCCTCGCCGCGGGCGCCCCGGCGATTGCCGGCCCGGCGTGGTGCGCCGCCAACGACCGCGCGATCGCGCTTCCCGGACAGAGCGTCGGCGCGAACCACTTCGAGCTGAAGCCAGGCGACGTGAACGGGTTCATCCGCTCGCCGCGCTTCGACGAGGCGACGCTCGACCTCGCGAGCCGGCTCGTCGACAGCCTCCAGCTCGGCGCGGACAAGGTGCCCGACGTGCTGTCGATCAGCCTCTCGGCGAACGACTACATCGGCCATGCCTACGGCACCAACGGGGTCGAAAGCTGCATCGAGGTCGCCGCGCTCGACCGGATGCTGGGTGAGTTCTTCGCCAAGCTCGACGCCAAGGGGATCGATTACGTGGCGGTGCTCAGCGCCGATCACGGCGGGATCGACTTGCCCGAGCGCGCCGAAGAGCAGGCGGTGCCGATGGCGCACCGGGTCGACTCGGCGGCGATCGTCGCCGCGCTGCAGACCGCAAGCGGGCTCAAGGGCGGCGGCCTCGCTGCGCCGCCGGCGGGCGGCGACATTTATCTCGACCCGGCGCTGACACCGGCCGATCGCCAGCGGGCGCTCGCCGCGCTCAAGAGCCTGCCGGCGAGCAATGCCGACGTCGCCGCGGTGTTCACCGCCAACGAGATCGCCGCCGCGCCGTTCCCCACCGGCGACCCGCGCGCGTGGTCGCTGCTCGAGCGGGCGCGTGCCTCGTATTATCCGGGCCGCTCGGGCGATGCGCTGATCCTGTTCGCGCCCGGCGTGTCGCCGATCGCCAAGCCCGGCGTCGGGTTCGTCGCCACTCACGGCAGCCCCTGGGACTACGACCGCCGCGTGCCGATGCTGTTCTGGCGCAAGGGGATGGCGCATTTCGAGCAGCCCTACGCGGTCGAGACCGTGGACATCGCGCCGACGCTCGCGGCTGTTCTCGGGCTGCCGGTGGCCAAGGGCGAGATGGACGGACGCTGCCTCGATCTCGACGGCGGCGCGGGCGACACCTGCAAATGAGCGAGCAGAACGCCCCCGAGCGGCGCGACCTGCTGATCCTCGGCGGAGGCCTCGTCGGGATGACGCTCGCGCTCGCCGCGGCGAAGAAGGGCATGAGCAGCCACGTGGTCGACCGCGCCGATCCGGCCGATCTCACCGCCGAGGGGTTCGACGGCCGCGCGAGCGCGATCTCGACCGCGAGCTGGCACTTGTTCCGCAACATCGGCCTCGCCGAGGCGCTCGAGCCGCAGGCCTGCCCGATCGCGGCGATCGCGGTCAGCGACCAGCTCAAACCCGGCCGGATCGACTTCGCGCCGGAGGCGCACGAGGCATCGCTCGGGCGCATGTTCGCCAACCGCACGCTGCGCCTCGCGCTCTACGAGGCCGCGGCGCGCGAGCCGCTGATCGCCTTCCATCCCAAGGCGGAGGTGATCGAGCGTACGCGCGGCGAGCACGGCGTGTCGGCGCGGCTTGCCGACGGGCGCGAGCTTGCCGGCAGCCTGATCATCGCCGCCGAAGGGCGCCAATCCCCCACGCGCGAGGAGGCGGGGCTGGCCGTCGCCAAGTGGGACTATCGCCACCGCGCGGTGATAGCCGGGCTCACGCACGAAAAGTCGCACGCAAACGTCGCGTGGGAGATCTTCTACCCCGCCGGCCCGTTCGCGCTGCTGCCGATGCTCGATGACGCGAGCGGCGCGCACCGCAGCGCGCTTGTGTGGACCGTCTCGGAGGCCGACGCGGCGGGCACGCTCAAGCTCTCGGACCGCGCGTTCCTCGCCGAAGTCGAGAAGCGGATGGGCGGCCTGTTCGGCGCGATCACCGGCGTGGGGCCGCGCTCGTCGTTCCCGCTCGGCTTCCACCATACGGTGAAGATCACCGCGGACCGCCTCGCGCTGGTCGGCGACGCCGCGCACGGCATCCACCCGATCGCCGGCCAAGGGCTCAACCTGGGGTTGCGCGATGTCGGCGCGCTGGTCGAGGTGCTGGCGGACGGCATGCGGCTCGGGCTCGAGCCGGGCGACGCGCAGCTCCTCGCGCGCTACGAGCGCTGGCGCGGGCTCGACAGCTTCACCGTGGCGCTGGCGACCGACGGGCTTACCCGCCTGTTCGGCATTCCCGGCAAAGCGGCCAGCGCGGTGCGGCGCTTGGGCATGGCCGGCGTCCAGCGCGCCGCGCCGCTGAAGCACTGGTTCATGGACGAAGCGCGCGGCGTCTCGGGCGATCTGCCGGAGATGCTGAAAGCCTAGCCCGCCTGCAACGCCGGGCTCGGCTGCTCGACCGGCCTGCCCGCACCGTCGCGCAGCCGCCGCGGCTCGAGCACCGCGGAGGTTTCGATCAGGTCGAGCGCGCGCTGCGCCGCGGCATAGCGCTGCGCCTGCGCGATCCAGGCCCTCGCATCGTCCGCGCCAGGAAGGTTCTGCACCTCGCCGATCGCCCGGTCGACCCGGCCGCTTTCGAGGAAGAAGCGCGCGCGCTCGAGCCGCTTCTCGGGCTGCGGCGAGGGCGTGCTCTCGCGGCGAATGACGAACAGTTCGCTCAGCTCGCGCTGAAGCCGCGCGAGGCCGCCCTCGTCGCTATCCTTGCGCAGCCGCGGCCCCAGCCCTTCCAGCTGCGCCACCAGCACGTCGAGCGTCACCGGATTGCGCGAAAAGGCGATCACCGTGTCGACCGCGTTGGGCAGCGCGTCGCCGAAGCGCAGCCGCAACTGGTCGGCGAGGTAGCCAAGCTCCGCGCCGCGGTCGAGGGCGCGGCGGGTGGCGAACGCGATGAGCAGCCCTTCGGCGCGCGCAGTGTTCCCCTCCATCGCCTGCGCCTGCAGGTCCAGCTTGGCGAGCCGCTGCTCGGCGGCGGTGAGCCGCTGGTCGATGCCGCCCTGCGTCTGCGCCATCGCCTCGACCGCCTTGGTGGCGGCGGTGGCCGAGGCGCTCGGCGCCGGGCTGGGGCTGGCCGAAGCACCGCCGAACATCCCGAACGGGTCGGCCGCCAGCGAAGGAGCGGAGCTGTTGCTGTGTCCGGCCGTGCTGCCGGCAGACCACGCGAACGGTCCGGCCCAGGCAAGATAGCCGACGAGAGCGCAGCCGAGGAGAAACGAGGCGACCACTGCAATCAGGATCGGCCGCAGCGACCCGCGCGTGCGGACCGGCGTTGAAATACCCGTATTGCTATCCATTACCGTCCGTTCTTGGGGCCCTTGGCGACGTTTATTGGTCCGGTTTCTGGCACATCTCGGCGGCAATGGCCAGCAGGGCGGCATCGTCCGGCCGCTCCGCCGCGCGCGCCGCAGACCAGCCCTCGCCCGCCGCGGCGAGCACCCGCGGCCCGATCGCCGCGATCGCCAGCGCCTCGCGGTCGAGCGCGAGCGCGTCGCACTGAACGGCGAACGCGCGCGCCGCTTCGGCCGAGTGCAGCAGGACCACGCCGCCGCTTAGCAGGCGCTCGGCGAACACGGGTGGCAAGCTGCGGGGCGCTGCGCGGTAGACCACCCGGGTGACGATCTCGACACCGGCGGGCGGGCTGAGCGTCACGTGCGCATCGCCCGCAAGGCGCAGCAGCCGCAGCGGCGGCTGAAGCGTGCCGAGCAGCGCCTGCAGGCCTCCCGAACCGGTATCCGCGATTATGAAACCCGCCGCGCGGGCCGCATCGGCGGTCTTCTGGCCGACCGCGTAGACGAGCTTGCCCGCGAAGGCCCGAAGCTGCTCTCCAGCGTGCCGCACGGCGTTGGCGCTGCCGAGCAGCAGCGCATCGATCGCTTCGACGTCGACCATCTCCCACGGGACCGGCTCGATCGCGAACAGCGGCGCGCCA
>JBQCFR010000345.1:0-2896 GCA_051958885.1 Tsuneonella sp. | reverse complement strand
GGCGACAACGCCGACAAGGCGCTCGCCGCCGGGGCCGACAAGGTCGGCGCGGAAGACCTGATGGAAGACATGCAGGCCGGCAACCTCGATTACGACCGCGTGATCGCCACGCCCGACATGATGGGCGTGGTCGGGCGCCTGGGCAAAGTGCTCGGCCCCAAGGGGCTGATGCCGAACCCGAAGCTCGGCACGGTGACCCCGAACGTCGAGCAGGCGGTCAAGGACGCCAAGGGCGGCCAGGTCGAATTCCGCGTGGAGAAGCAGGGCATCATCCACTCGGGGCTCGGCAAGCTGTCGTTCTCCGACGAGGACCTGCGCAGGAACTTCCAGGCTTTCACCAGCGCGATCGTCAAGGCCAAGCCGAGCGGCGCGAAGGGCAAGTACGTGCGCAAGGTGACCGTCACCAGCAGCATGGGCCCAGGGCTGAAGATCGATACCGCCGAGGTCGAAGGCGCGTAAGCCTTCGGATACGATGAACGAGAAAGGGCCGGGGGAGCAATCCTTCCGGCCCTTTCTCTTTGGAGCGTCGACCATGACTGCTGACGATCGGAGAATGCTCGCCAAAGTGCCGGCGGTCACGCTGGGGTTCTGGATCGTCAAGATCTTGGCGACGACCTTGGGCGAAACCGCGGGCGACACCGTCAGCATGAGCTGGCTCGGCGAGACTACCCCTGACGCCGGCGCGGGCGGGCTCAACGGCTATCTCGTCGGCACGGCGATCTTCGGTGTCGCGCTGGCGGTGTTCATGGCGCTGCAGATTCGCGCGAGGCGTTTCCACCCGGCGCTCTACTGGGCGACGATCATCGCCTCTACCACCGCGGGCACGACCCTGGCGGACTTCGCCACCCGCTCGCTCGGGCTCGGCTACCCCGGCGGCTCGCTGCTGCTGCTGGCGTTGGTGCTCGCGTCGCTGTTCGCGTGGCACCGCCGGCTTGGCAGCATTTCGGTGCGCACGGTGCACGAGCCGCGCGCCGAGCTGTGGTACTGGATCACGATCACGTTTTCGCAGACGCTGGGCACCGCGTTGGGGGACTGGGTCGCCGACGGCGCGCTCGGCTATCTCGGCGCGGCGGTGATTTTCGGCACGCTCCTCGCGCTCATCGCGCTCGCCTACTACGCGACGCAGATCAGCCGGGTCGCTTTATTCTGGAGCGCGTTCGTGCTCACCCGCCCGCTCGGCGCGGTGGTCGGCGATTTCCTCGACAAGCCGGTGGCGCATGGCGGACTGGAACTGAGCCGCGCGGCGGCGTCCGCGGCGCTGATTGCGGCCATCGTTCTGCTCATTGTGGTGCTGCCGCAGCGCGCCGAGAGCATCGAGCAGCAGGAACGCCTCGACTGACTAGGCGCCGCCGTAGAGCGCGTTGCTGAGCGCCTGCTCCGCCACGCGCAGGGCGGCGCGAACCGGGCTGTGGGGCAGCAGGGGAGCCGGCCGCGTCCGCCGGCTCGGCCTGGGCGGTTCGGCGCGGTACGTCGCGGTGCGTACGCCGGGAACCGTCTCGATGGCCTCGCATAGCCGCTCGAAACGGCGCCGAACGATCGTGTTGATCCGCTGCCGATTGCGGCACAGCAGCTCGAAGCTATGCGAAACCAGGGTGAAGCTCGCCACCCCGGTATCGCGCGCGTGGAGGATCGCCGAGCGCATCTCGGCGACCGACAGCGCGGTCACCTGGGCGTGGCGCAGCGATCCGTCGCCTGCCTCGATGCAGCCGATCGGCACCTCGATCACGCCGAGCCGCCGCAGCGGCCGCCGGTGCGCGGGACTGAGCGCGATGCGGCATGCCGATTGCGCTATACCCGGCGCGAAGCTGCTGTCGTAGGCGATCCCGACCGCCGCGAGCGCGCGCAGCGTGTCGTCGTTCGCTCCGTAGTTCCCCGCCCTGAACGCGACCGGCGGCGGCGCTCCGGCAGCGACGAGGATGTCGCGCGCTATCTCGAGGATCGCCGTCTGCTCATCGAGCGCGAAGTCGGCCATGTTGTCGCCGGTCCGTGAGCCGAGCGGATTGGCGCTCCCGGCGATACCGAGCCATTCGGTGTGGCAGTGGAGCTGCACGTCGTGCCCGCGCGCGACGATCGGCCCGACGACGTCGGCGATCGCCTGCGTGCCCCACGCGAGCGCGGGCAGCGGATCGACGAAGAACACGCCCTTGCACCCGTGCCGCTCGAGCACGTCCATCTGGTAGAAGATGCCCGCTACGCCGTCGCTCACACGGCCGGCGATCGCGCGGCGAAAGTTCTCTTCGCGCGACAGCGGTTGCGGCGCGCGTGCGAAGGCGGCCGAATACTCGGTGTCGATCGTCAGATAGATCGCGGTCACTTGCCCGGCGGCCTTCCCCTGCGCACCATCGTTCGAAGCTAGCGCGCGCAGGTTAAGGCCAGGTTGTCGCGGGGCTCAGGCCCGCCCGATGCTCGCGTAGGTGAAGCCCGCGGCGCGCACGTCCTCGGGGCTGTAGATGTTCCTGAGGTCCACCAGCACCGGCGCGCCGGCGAGTTCCTTGACGCGGCCAAGGTCGAGCGCGCGGAACGCGTCCCATTCGGTCACGATCGCGATGGCGTCGGCGCCTTCGATCGCCTCGTACGGACTATCGCACATGACCACCTGCGGCATCATCGGCTTGGCCAGTTCCATGCCTTCGGGGTCATACGCAGCGACTTCGACGCCCGCGTCGACGAGCGTCTGCGCCACCGCAATCGCCGGCGAATCGCGCATGTCGTCGGTGTTCGGCTTGAAGGTGAGGCCGAGCAGCGCGATCGTCTTGCCTCGGACGCTTCCGCCGCAGGCGGCGACCACGCGGTCCGCCATGCGGAGCTTGCGCAGCTCGTTCGCCTTTACGACCGTCTCGACGATGCCGATCGGCGCGCCGGCCTCCTGGGCCGTGCGCACCAGCGCGAGGCAGTC
>JBQCFR010000344.1:0-4131 GCA_051958885.1 Tsuneonella sp. | reverse complement strand
TTCGTCCAGCCATTGCGGGGAGAGCGCCATGACCCGTCAATGCGGGCGAATCGGGGCCCGATGCAAGCCTAGCCGCAGGCGTTCTGCGCGCCTTCCGTAGCGCCGGGGTAGGGCCCTTTGCCCGCCGAAGTGGTGCCGTCTGTATCGAGCGCGTAAACCGCGCTCTCGCCGCCTGGGGGCAGGGTAGACTGCCAGTAGAAGGTCAGCGGTTCCTTCTGCTCCCACTGGTTGCCGCCGTCGCCGGCGCTCACCGTCCAGGCGAGGCTGCCGTCGTGGCAGGTGATCACCACGTCGGCCTTCGGGCCGATCGCCGCCAGCGCCTCGGGCTTGGCATAGCCCGCGTGGCCGGTGAAGCCGTGCGCCGGCGCGGTCAGGCGGAACTCGGTGGCGCGTTCGATATCGCTCGCGTGAGTATGCGCGCCGATGCCCGTCGCATCGTCGTTGTCACCGCCGGGATAGGCCACCAGCACATAGGTGAAGACCGTGCCGGCAGGGGCGGAGGCGGGGTTGCAGGGGTCCATGCCGGAAGGGCAAGCGACATAGCTGCGCAGTTCGGCAAAGGCGCCTGCCGGGTTGGTCATCGCTCCGACCGTCTCGCGCGTGCGGCCGCCGAGGCGCAGCACGGTGAAGTCGCCCGCGGGCAGCGCCTTGGCCATGGCGACCGCTTCGTCGGTGCTGCGCGCGTGGTTGAGATCGGTCACCGCGCGCTTGTCGATCTCGGCCTGGCTCGGCTCCTGCGAGCAGCCCGCGAGCGCCACCGCGGCCAGCGGCAGTGCGAGTGCGAAGTACCTCATCCAAAGCTCTCCCTGACCAGTTTGCTGGCCAACTGCATGTCGAGGAGAGCGCCGTGGCGGGTCTTTAGTTCCGCCATGACTTTGCCCATATCCTTAATGGATTCAGCACCTAAGGTTGATTTCGCATCGGCGATCGCGCCCCGTGTCGCGGCCTCGTCGAGCTGCTGCGGGAGGAACTCGTCGATAACCTTGAGTTCCTTGCGCTCCTGCTCGGCCAGCTCCTCGCGGTTACCGTCAAGATACATGGTTATCGACTCGCGGCGCTGCTTGGCCATTTTCTGCAGGACCTCGACGATGATCTCGTCGTCTCCGGCCGTCTTGGCCGCGGTGCGCAGCTCGATATCGCGGTCCTTGACCTTCGCGAGGATCAGCCGGAGCGCGGCGAGGCGGTCCTTGTCGCCGCTCTTCATGGCGGAAATCTGGGCCTGCTTGAGGTCGTCGCGGAGCATGGATCGGGTCTTTCGTCTGGTGGGATCGGTCGGGCCGGGCACTTAGCCGGATATTCGGGCGTTGGACAGGTTGACGGCTCGCGCGCCACGGCCTAGCGGCCGGGACTTAGCGACATCGCCGGTAACACTCACTTCGGAGCGCCCCCAATGGCCGACCCCGCCTCTTCGTCTGCGCCTGCATGGGCTTCCCGCCCACACGGCGCGACGGGAGTCCTCGTGCTGGCCGACGGGACGTGCGTGTGGGGCAAGGGCTTTGGCGCCACTGGCAGCGCGGTGGGGGAGGTGTGCTTCAACACCGCGATGACGGGGTACCAGGAGATCATGACCGATCCCTCGTACGCCGGGCAGATCGTCACCTTCACCTTTCCGCACATCGGCAATGTCGGCGCGAACTTCGAGGACGTCGAATCGAAGGTCGAAGGCGCGGTCGGCTGCGTGGTGCGCGAAGCCGTCACGCCGTCCTCCAACTTCCGCGCGGAGCAGCAGTTCGGCGAATGGCTCGCGGCCAAGGGCAAGATCGGCCTCGCCGGGGTGGACACGCGGGCGCTGACCCGCCGCATCCGGCTCCAGGGCGCGCCCAACGCGGTGATCGCGCATGCGCCGGACGGCCGCTTCGACGTGGCGGCCCTCGTCAAGCGGGCGCGCGAGTGGCCGGGGCTCGAAGGCATGGACCTGGCCCAGCGCGTCAGCCGGGAGAAGCAGGAAAGCTGGGACGGCGGATACTGGCGCCTCCGCACCGGCTACGGCCGCTCGCCGCGCGACGCGGCGCGCCCGCACGTGGTGGCGATCGACTACGGCAGCAAGGACAACATCTTCCGCAACCTGGTGAAGGCCGGCGCGCGGGTGACGGTGGTGCCGGCGAGGACAACGCTGGCGGAGATCGAGGCGCTCGCGCCCGATGGGGTGTTCCTCTCCAACGGCCCCGGCGATCCGGCGGCCACAGGCGAGTACGCGGTGCCCACGATCAAGGCCCTGCTCGACAAGGAGGTGCCGATCTTCGGCATCTGTCTCGGCCACCAGATGCTCGGGCTGGCGGCTGGCGCGAAGACCGCCAAGATGCACCAGGGTCACCGCGGCGCGAACCATCCGGTCAAGCGGCTGAGTGATGGGGTGGTCGAGATTACATCGATGAATCACGGCTTCGCGGTGGACAACAGCGCATTGCCGGACGGGGTCGAGGAAACGCACGTGAGCCTGTTCGACGGCTCGAACTGCGGCATCTCGCTCAGGGGGAAGAAAGCATTCGGGGTCCAGTATCACCCCGAAGCCAGTCCTGGCCCACAGGACAGCTTCTACCTGTTCGAGAAGTTCGTGGAGATGCTGCAATGAAACGCCTCACCCTAGCCGCCGCTGCTGGCACGCTCGCGCTCGCCGCCGCGCTGCCGGCGCTCGCGCAGGATGGCTCGTTCGACGACGCCTTCGGCCAGCAGGACGCCGCCCAACCGGCGGAGGATTCGGCGCAGGCGCCCGCAATCGAGACGCACGACGAGACCGTCGGCGGCTGGCGCGTGTACGACGGCGCGACGACCCAGGGCGAGCGGCGCGTGTTTATGCACAAGGACCTCGGCAGCGCCGACCGCTACGTCGAGTTCCAGGAAAACCCGGGCGGCCGCGGGCTGATCGCGTTCCACGACAGCGCGGGCGGGTGCGACACCACGGCGGACTTCGACATGGCCGAGCTCGGCCTCGACCGCGCCGCGGGGCTGCACGCCAAGTTCGCCGACATGCTCGATGACGACACCTGCCAGGCGCGCGAGGCGATTCCCACTGCCGAGGACCTCGCCGAACCACTCGCCAAGATCGGCGAATACCTCGCCGCGCGGCCATTCCCGGCGGCGGGCTACTGGCGGTGGGAGGAGCGGATTCTCAAGCTCGGCGACGGGCTGGGCGAAGGGGTCGTGCGCTACGACGGCAAGGTCGCGGTCATCTTCCTCGAGCCCAAGGGAGAGGCGCGCGGGCCAGACCAGGTGACGCTGAGCATCGTCGATTGCCCGGACTTTTCCGAGGACACGCAGCCGGTGGCGAGCGGCGATGCGGCCGAGGCGCAGGACATCGCGCTGCACATGCTGCAGGACCACGCCGAAGCATGCGGCCTCTCGCCCGACGACCCGGCCCGCATCAGCGATGGCCTCGCCGAAGGTTTCGCGCAGCGCAAGGCAGAGAACACCGCCGAGCTTGCGGACGGCTCCGAGCCGGCGGACGCGGAACCGGCAGACCCCGCGCCGATCCAAGACGCCCCACCGCCGCCCTCCGCCTACGATACCGACGCCCCGCCCGCAACCGACGTGCCGACGGGAACCTGAGCAGCGCATGTGCGAATGCTCCGACTTTGCTCTGGTCCGCGGCTTCAGCGAAGGAGCGGTCGTTCTCGCCCAGCCGGGGGAGGCTGCCTGTTCGGAAGCGCGAGCGATCAGTGTTGCCAGGGGTCGATCAGCGTCAGGCCTATGCCCTCGAAGTGCTTGGTGTTGCGGGTCGCCAGCGCCATTCCGCGCGTCAGCGCTGTCGCCGCGATTTGCGTGTCGGCGGTTCCCGGATTGCGGCCGGCGCGTTCCTGCTGGGCGAGGACCTCGCCGTATCGCCGCGCCGCCGGAATATCGAAATCTACCACTCGGTCGGCATAAACTTCGATCATTTGCTCATAACCTACGAGAAACTGCTGCCGGCGCTTTCCTTCGGGGAGTAGATGCGCCCCGGACAGCAGTTCTCCCAGTACCACGGTCGACAGCCACAGCTCGGCCGCATGGGCGCGCTCCCACGCCTGTACAGACGGAGCTGGCTCGGCCCGCGTCAATTCGCTCCAAACATTGGTGTCGACCAGGATCATCCCAGGTCGGGAAGGCGTGCGCGGCTACGCGGCGGAATCGGCAGTTCGACGCCGGGCCGGCTCA
>JBQCFR010000343.1:0-2776 GCA_051958885.1 Tsuneonella sp. | reverse complement strand
TGACGATTTCCGAAATGCGCGAGTTCGCGAGCTTCAGCGCTGGCGAGCAGCGCTACATCCGCCGCAGCCTCGACATCGGGCTCGGGCGGCAGGATGCGTTCAAGCTGTGGGCGCGCAGCGCCGAGGAGAACGCAGCGATCCGCAGCCAGTACGTGGCCTACCAGGACTTGAAGCTGCTGCGCGCGAGCATTCCGGCCGAAACCGGCTTTGAGTGCATCGAGGCGTTCATCGGCAAACTCACCCGCGTCGCCGCGTTCGACCTCGCGCAGGACCGCATCGAGTGCTTCTCCGCCTTCCGCTTCCTCTACGAGCGCCTGATCGGGCCGGAGGCACGGCCGTGGTTGCCGAGCGCGTTCTGCGCGGCATCCGCCCTGCCCCAGATCAAGCCGAGCCGCCGCAAGGTGCTGCTGCAGAGCCTCAGCGAAGCCGCCGCCACCGCTCCGGGCTGGAGCGACCGCGCGCCGAGCTTCTACCCCGAATATATCGAGCGCGAGGCGGCCTGAGGAAGAATCGCTTAACCGGCGCTTGTTAGTGCGAACGTGTGAGCGCACTCATCGATCAGGCTGTCTTCGGCCAACCTCAGGAACCCGACGTTATCACCGCCACGCTCTGGCGGGGTGCGATGATCGATCGCTTCGCACGCGCCGAGTTCTATATCCTGCGTTGCCTGCTCTCACTTAAGGAAGCAGGCATTGCCTTGCCGGCGGCGGTACTCTCCGGACTTCCATCCTCGCGTACCACGGCTCTCGATAAGGCACTCGCTGCAAGAGGGCACCTTGTCGGTTCATCAGCCGCTCGGAAGAGCCTCGCTTGTGTTGCCGAGCTTTGGGAGCTGAGAAATGCTCTTGCTCATGGGCGCATCTTCGCATCGAAGCGAGCGGTGAGGATATGCTGGTCGGCAAACGACAAGGCTGGCCTGGAAGAGCGCGAGCTTACTCTCTCATTCGACGAGCTGCTCAGCAAGCTGGTCGAAGTCGAAAATTTGCAGAAGCGACTGGGAAGCCAGCTTGGCCAGATTGTAGCCGCGCTCAAGAAGGGCGAGGAACGCTAACCCCGATACAACCCATCCAGCCGCGCCCCGTAGCGTTCCCTTATCTTGTGCCGCCTGATCTTCAGGCTGGGCGTCATTTCCTCGTTGTCGATCGTGAACGGCTCGTCGGCGAAGGCGAAGCCGCGTACCTTTTCGATCACTGACAGGTCTTCGTTGGTGCGGTCGATCGCGGCGCGCACTGCGCTGCGGAACGCGGGCAGGTCCTGCAACGCGGCGAAATCGTACTTTTCGCCGTTCGCCTGCGCCCATTCGCACGCCCACTCGGCGTCGGGCACCACGAGCCCGACGAGGTACGGCCGCTTGTCGCCGCTGACCATCGCCTGCGCGATTTCCGGCTGAAGCGTCAGCATGCCTTCGACCTTCTGCGGCGCGACGTTGTCGCCCTTGTCGTTGACGATCATGTCCTTCTTGCGGTCCGTGATAACGATCCGGCCCTTGGCGTCGAGATGGCCGATGTCGCCGGTGTGCAGCCAGCCGTCCTTGAGCGTGCGCTCGGTCTCCGCCTTGTTCTGCCAATAGCCGTGCATCACCAGCTCGCCGCGCACGAGGATTTCCCCGTCCTCCGCGATGCGGATCTCGACCCCCTGCAGCGGCGGGCCGACGGTGTCCATCTTGATCCCGGCGCGCGGCCGGTTGCAGCTGATCACCGGCCCCGCCTCGGTCTGGCCGTAGCCCTGGAGCATCGTCAGCCCCATCGCCTCGAAGAACTGGCCGACTTCCGGATTGAGCGGCGCGCCGCCTGAAACCATCGCCTTGATCCGCCCGCCGAAGCGCGCGCGGATTTTGGGCCGCAGCAGCTTCTCGAGCAGCAGGTTGAGCGTCTTGTCGCCGAGCCGGTAGCGGCCCTGCGCCTTGCGCCCGGCGAGGTTGAGCGCGCGGTCCATCAGCCCCTGCGCCAGGCCGCCCTGCTTTTCGATCTGCTTCATGATCCGCGCGCGCAGCACCTCGAACAACCGCGGGACGACGACCATGATCGTCGGCCGCGTCTCCTCGATGTTGCTGGCGAGCTTCTCGAGCCCCTCTGCGTAATAGATTTGCGCGCCGCACCCGATCGGCAAGAACTGGCCGCCGGTGTGTTCGTAGGCGTGGCTCAGCGGCAGGAACGAGAGGAACCGCTCCTCCTCGTCGAGTCCGAAGTCGTTCTGGAGATTCTCCGCCGCGCCGGCGACGTTGCAGAGGATCGCACCATGGTGCTGCAGCACTCCGCGCGGCGCGCCGCCGGTGCCGCTAGTGTAGATGATGCACGCGGTATCGCCGCGCCCGATACCCGCGATCCGCGCTTCGACCGCGCGTCGCGCTTCGGCGGGGTTGCCTTCGAGCATCGTGTTCCACGGATGGCAGGTCAGATTGCCCGACTGGTACTGGCGGATGCCGTCGATGGGGATCACGTGCTCGGCGATGCCGGTGCGCATGATCGCCGGGATCAGCGGCAAGCTCAGCTTCTCGTTGGCGACGATCACCGCGCGCGCGCCCGAGTTGTCGAGGATGTGGACGTGGTCGCGTTCGGTGTTGGTGACGTAGGCCGGCACCGTCACGCAGCCGGCTGCCATGATCGCGAGGTCGGCGATGCACCACTCGGGCCGGTTCTCGCTGACGAGCGCCACCGGGTCCCCGGTCTCGAGCCCCAGCTTGCGCAGGTTCTCGGCGAACAGGCACACTTGCGCCGCGACCTCGCGCCAGCTCAGCGTCTGCCACCCTCCGCCGCGCTTGACGCCGAGGAACGGC
>JBQCFR010000342.1:0-5502 GCA_051958885.1 Tsuneonella sp. | reverse complement strand
GCGACGCGCTGGATTCGCGCGCGGCCCTACAACCCGTGGACCGTGGCGTCGCCGGGATAGCGGTCACTCCACCGCGATGCTGAGCTCGCCGTCGCCCTCGTCGATCCTGACCGTGCTGCCGTCGGGGATCTCGCCCGCCAGCAGCCTCTCGGCCAGCGGATCCTGCAGGTAGCGCTGCACCGCGCGCTTGAGCGGGCGTGCGCCGTAAACCGGGTCATAGCCCACGCGGCCGAGCCAGCGGCGTGCGGCGTCGGTCAGGTCGAGCGTAATCTTGCGGTCTTTCAGCAGCTTCTGCACCCGCGCGACCTGGATATCGACGATCGGCGCCATGTGCTCCTGCCCCAGCCGGTGGAACAGGATGATCTCGTCGAGCCGGTTGAGGAACTCGGGCCGGAAGTGCCCGCGCACCACGTCCATCACTTGCGGCTCGACATCCTCGACCGACTGGTCGTCGGTCATCTGGCTGAGGTACTGGCTGCCGAGGTTCGAGGTGAGGATGATCAGCGTGTTCGAGAAGTCGACCACCCTGCCCTGGCCGTCGGTCAGGCGGCCGTCGTCGAGCACCTGGAGCAGCACGTTGAACACGTCCTGGTGCGCCTTTTCGACCTCGTCGAACAGCACGACCTGGTACGGCCGCCGCCGCACCGCCTCGGTCAGCACGCCGCCCTCCTCGTAACCGACGTAGCCCGGGGGCGCGCCGATCAGCCGGGCGACCGCGTGCTTCTCCATGAACTCCGACATGTCGATGCGGACCATCGCGCTGTCGTCGTCGAACAGGAAGCCGGCGAGCGCCTTGGTCAGCTCGGTCTTGCCGACGCCGGTGGGGCCGAGGAACAGGAAGCTGCCCAGCGGCCGGTTCGGGTCCTGCAGGCCCGCCCGCGCGCGGCGCACCGCCTTGCTGACCGCCTTGACCGCGGCATCCTGCCCGATCACGCGCTGGCCGATCGCGCTTTCCATATTGAGCAGCTTTTCGCGCTCGCCTTCCATCATCCGATCGACCGGAACGCCGGTCCAGCGGCTGACCACCGACGCGATGTCGTCCTCGGTCACTTCCTCGCGCAGCAGCGCGGTGCCGGCCTGGCCCTGCGCGGCGGCGAGCTGCTTCTCGAGCTCGGGAATGCGCCCGTAAGAGAGCTCGCCGGCCTTGGCGAGGTCGCCCTCGCGCTGCGCCTGCTCGAGCTCGATGCGGGCGGCGTCGAGCTGTTCCTTGATCTTGCCCTCGGCGGCGATCTTGTCGCGCTCGTTCTGCCACCGGGTGGTGAGTTCGCTCGACTGCTGCTCGAGGTTGCCGAGCTCCTCGCGCAGCGCGGCGAGCCGGTCCTTCGAGGCTTGGTCGGTCTCCTTGGCGAGCGCCATTTCCTCGATCTTGAGCTGGATGATGCGCCGGTCGAGGTTCTCGATCTCCTCGGGCTTGCTCTCGACCTCCATGCGAATGCGGCTGGCCGCCTCGTCCATCAGGTCGATCGCCTTGTCAGGCAGGAAGCGGTCGGAGATGTAGCGGTTGGACAGCGTCGCGGCGGCGACGATCGCGCCGTCGGTGATCCGCACGCCGTGGTGCAGCTCGTAGCGGTCCTTGAGCCCGCGGAGGATCGAGATGGTGTCCTCCACCGTCGGTTCGCCGACGAACACCGGCTGGAAGCGGCGCTGGAGCGCGGCGTCCTTCTCGACGTACTTCTGGTACTCGTCGAGCGTGGTCGCGCCGATGCAGTGGAGCTCGCCGCGCGCGAGCGCGGGCTTCAGGAGGTTGCCCGCGTCCATTGCCCCTTCGGATTTGCCCGCGCCGATCAGCGTGTGCATCTCGTCGATGAACAGGATGATGTCGCCTTCCGCGCCCTTGACCTCGTCGAGCACGGCCTTGAGCCGCTCCTCGAACTCGCCGCGGTATTTCGCGCCCGCGATCAGCGCGCCCATGTCGAGCGCCATCAGCTTGCGGTCCTTGAGGCTGTCGGGGACGTCGCCGTTGGCGATGCGCAGCGCGAGCCCCGCGGCGATCCCGGGCTTCCCGACGCCCCGCGCGCCGATGAGAACCGGGTTGTTGTTTGTCCGGCGGGCTAGGATCTGCACCGTGCGGCGGATTTCCTCGTCGCGGCCGATGACAGGGTCGAGCTTGGCCGACTTCGCCACTTCGGTGAGATTGCGCGCGTACTTGCCGAGCGCATCGTAGCTCTCCTCCGCGCTCGCCGAGTGTGCCTGGCGGCCGCCGGTCGCCTCCTGGATGGCTTGCTCGAGCGCCTTGGCGTCCACGTGCGCGGTCTTGAGGGCCTGGCCGGCCGCGGTCGTCGTCGCCAGCGCAAGGGCCTGGAGCAGACGCTGGACGGGGACATAGCTGTCGCCCGCCTTGGCGGCGAGCTGCTCGGCCTGGTCGAGCACGCGCACCGCGTCATTGTCCAGCCCCGGGGTCGACTGCGCGCCGCTGCCGGAGACCGCTGGGACCTTGGCGAGCGCCTTGTCCACCTCGGACAGCGCGACCTTCGGGTCGCCGCCCGCACGCTGGATCAGCTGCGAGGCCATTCCCTCCGGGTCTTCGAGCAGCGCCTTGAGCAAGTGGTCCGGACCGATCCGCTGGTGGTTCATGCGGATGGCGACGGTCTGCGCGCTCTGGATGAACCCCTTGGCGCGGTCGGTGAACTTCTCGAGATTCATGAACGCCCCTTCGTGCAATGTTTTCAGCGCCAAGATGGTGTGGCGCTTGCGCAACACAAGGAGTTTCGCGTGAGACCGTGCAAGCGAACTCGCGATCGCCGGCCGCCGACTATTTCTTAGGCGGAATGCGCCACGTGTGCGATACTCCCCGCGGGGAGCGCTGGGGAGGGATCGGATGGAGATTCCAGCGGAGAATGCCGCTCTCGCGGCTGTCGATGACCAACCCCTGACGCGCGAAGAACGGCGCAAGGCCATCTTCGCCGCGACGCTGGGCAACGGGCTCGAGTTCTACGATTTTATCACGTTCGCGTTCTTCGCGATCCAGATCGGCCACACGTTCTTTCCATCGCAGAACGCCTTCCTGAGCCTGATGGGGTCGCTCGCGACGTTCTTCGTCGGATTCCTCACCCGTCCCCTCGGCGCCTATGTGCTGGGCGGGTACGCCGACCGGGTCGGGCGAAAGCCGGCAATGATGATCTCGATGACGATGATGGGCGGCGGGATCGTCCTGCTCGTCATGACCCCGGGTTATGCGAGCATCGGCGACGCCGCGCCGGTGATCGCGGTCATCGCGCGGATGATCCAGGGCTTCGCCCTCGGCGGCGAGGTCGGCTCGGCGACGATCTACATGATGGAAGGCGCCGACCCGGCCCGGCGCGCCTTTTCGATGGCGTGGCAGGGCGCGAGCCAGAACATCGCCGCGAGCCTGGGATCGCTCGTCGGGCTCGCGCTCACCTACTGGCTGACCGTTGCGGAGCTGTCCGCGTACGGCTGGCGCATCGCGCTGGCGCTCGGGACGCTGATCGTGCCGGTGGCCTTGTGGGTGCGCCGCTCGCTACCCGAGACGGTCCATCACCAGGATACCGCCGCGGTGGCGGGCGACGGCTACCGCTCCTACCTGCGACCGATCGTTTGCGGCCTGCTGATCATCGGCAGCGGGACGATCGCAACCTACATCTTCCAGTACATGGCCACGTACGGCCAGAACACGCTGCACCTGTCACCGCGCATCTCGCTGGGCGGAGAGTTCGCCAACACTGCGATCAGCGTATTCGCGGTGCTGATCGGCGCGGCGGTGAGCGACCGCAAGGGCCGCAAGCACGTGATGCTGGTGCCGCAGCTCGTGTTCTGCGCGACGATCGTCCCGTGCTTCCTGTGGCTGACCACCGAGCGCGACGCGGCGAGCTTCATCGGCGCGAACCTGATCCTCTCGTACATCTCGGGCTATATGTACGGCGCGGTCTATGCCGCGATCAGCGAAAGTATCCCCAAGGCGGTGCGCGCGCGTGTGTTCGCGCTGGTCTATGCGCTGCCGGTCGCCTTCCTCGGCGGGTCGACCCAGCTCGTAATCACCTGGATTCTCGAGGTCACCGGCAACCCGATGTCGATCGCGTGGTACCTGACCGGCGTGTCGCTCGTCGGGTTCGGCGCGATGTACGCGCTCAAGGAAAGCGCGCCGGTAAAGCTGCGGCCGGCGGTCGCCTGAATCCCGGGCGGACTTGCAGCCACCCTTTCGTGCTGTAGGTAACCAGGCACGAGGGGAGTTGCGCGATGCGAGGATGGTTGCCGCGGGTCGGCTGGGTGCTGCTGATCCTGGTCTTGGCGCTTGTGATCGGGCTGATGACGTGGGAGCCGTTCGCGGCACAGCGCGGCGCCGCGCCTCCCAAGGCAGCTTACGCCGCCGAGATCACCCGCGACGAATGGGGCGTGCCGCACATTCACGGCAAGACCGACGCCGATGTCGCATACGGCGTCGCGGTCGCCCATGCGGAGGACGATTTCTCGACCCTGCAGGATGTCGTCGCGATGACCCGTGGGCGCTACTCGGCGATCGCCGGGCAGGACGGCGCGCAGTTCGACTACGTGCTCGCGCTGCTCGATGCGCGGGGTACGACCGATCGGCATTACGCCCAACTCCGTCCCGGCACCCGCGCGCTGCTCGAAGCTTATGCGACCGGGCTCAACGACTATGCCGCGCGTCACCCCGGCGAGGTGAAGCTGGCGAACCTGTTCCCGGTCAACGGGCGCGACGTGGCGACCGGCTTCGCGCTGCGCCAGCCGTTCTTCTTCGGGCTCGGCGACACGATCGGCCCGCTGGTGACCGGCGAGAAGGCCGATCCCGAACCGGGTCCGCCGCTCGATCACGACAGCCAGCTCAACGGCTCCAACGGCTTCGCGATCGCCCCGGCCCGCTCGGGCGACGGGGTGACGCGCCTGGTCTCGAACAGCCACCAGCCCTGGCGCGGCCAGGTCGCCTGGTACGAGCTGGTCGTCGAGAGCGACCAGGGCTGGCACTTCGCCGGCGCGAACTTCCCCGGCAGCCCGTTCCCGTTCCTCGGCCACAACGAGGACCTCGGATGGACCAACACGGTCAACCAGCCCGACATGGTCGATGTCTACAAGCTGGTGCTCGACAAAAGCGGCACGAAGTACCGCATGGACGGCAAGTGGCTGCCGCTGGCGCACAGCACGGTTACCCTGCCCGTGCGCGTAGGGCCGCTGGTGCTGCCGATCCGACGGGACGTGTGGCGCAGCATTCACGGCCCGGTGATCAAGAACGCGAGGGGCGCGTTCGCGGTGCGCTACGGCGGGATGGATTCCCTGGCGCAGCTCGATGCGTACTACGCGCTCAACAAGGCCAGGAAGTACGCCGAGTGGAAGGCCGCGCTGGCGACCCATGCGATCCCGTCGACGAACTTCATCTACGCCGACAAGGCGGGCAACATCGCCTACTGGTATAACGCGGCAATCCCGCTCCGCCGGAAGGGGCCGGATTGGCGGCACGTGCTGCCCGGCGACCGCAGCGACCTGATCTGGCACGCCCTGGTGCCGTTCGACAGCCTGCCGCACTACGAGAAT
>JBQCFR010000341.1:0-8108 GCA_051958885.1 Tsuneonella sp. | reverse complement strand
TCGGCGGCAGGCGTGTCGGTCACCGGGGCCATCGCCTCGTCGGCCGGCATCTCGACCGTGTCGGCCTGCGCGGCGGTCGAGGCGTCGTCGGACTTGCCGCAGCCGCCGAGCGCCAGCGCAAGCGGCGCCAGCGCGAGCATGGGGGCAAGAGCGAGCTTCTTCATGGGGTATTCTCCGTGTTCGTGTCAGAGCCGGGATCGGCGAAGCGGGCGGACCCTAACGGGCGGCCCTGTCCACCGCAAGTCGCGCGCGCCGGTTCAACTGCCCGGCCCGCTGTGCCAAGGCGGCCGCGATGGCGACAATTTCGCAAGAGGCGCAAACGCTTGAGACCGCGCGCGAGCGGCTGCGCGCGGTGTTCGGGTTCGACGACTTCCGCGGGGTCCAGCCGCAGGTCATCGCCCGCGTGCTCGCCGGGAAGTCGGCGCTGGCGGTGATGCCGACCGGCGCGGGCAAGTCGCTGACCTATCAGCTCCCCGCGACCATGCTGCCCGGGACCTGCGTGGTGGTCAGCCCGCTGATCGCGCTGATGCACGACCAGCTCCGCGCCGCGCGCGCGAACGGCATCGCCGCCGCCACGCTGACCAGCGCCGACGCCGACTGGCGCGAGACGCTGGACGCGTTTCGCGGCGGGCGGCTCGACCTGCTCTACGTCGCGCCCGAGCGGGCGAGCCAGCCCGCCTTCCGCGAACTGCTGGGCAGCGCACCCATCGCGCTGTTCGCGATCGACGAGGCGCACTGCGTTTCCGAATGGGGGCACGACTTCCGCCCCGACTACCGCCAGCTCCGCCCGCTGATGGACGCCTTTCCCGGCGTGCCGCGGCTGGCGCTCACCGCCACCGCGGACGCGCACACGCGCGCCGATATCCTCGCGCAGCTCGGCATTCCCGAAGACGGCATGATCGTCGCCGGCTTCGACCGCCCCAACATCCGCTACATGATCCGTCACCGCGACAGCGCGGTGCGCCAGCTCGCCGCGCTGATGGCGGAGGAGCGCGGCCCCGGCATCGTCTATGCGCCGACCCGCAAGAAGGTCGAGGACCTTGCCGACAAGCTCGCCCGCGCCACCGGGCGGCCGGTCCTACCCTACCACGCAGGGCTTGCCCCCGAAGTGCGCGCGGCGAACCAGGCGGCGTTCGTCGCGTCGGAGGACATGGTGATCGTCGCCACCGTCGCCTTCGGGATGGGCATCGACAAGCCGGACGTGCGCTTCGTCGCGCATGCCGGCATCCCCAAGTCGATCGAGGGCTATTACCAGGAGACCGGCCGCGCGGGGCGCGACGGCGATCCGGCGCAGGCGGTGATGCTGTGGGGCGCGGGCGATTTCGCGCAGGCCCGCCAGCGTCTTTCGGAGGTCGAGGAGAGCCGCCGCGCGTCCGAACGCGCGCGGCTCGATGCGCTGGCGATGCTGGTCGAGACGCCGGGCTGCCGGCGCGCAGTGCTGCTGCGCCACTTCGGGGAGCACCCGGCCGAGACCTGCGGCAACTGCGACAATTGTCTCGACGCTCCCGGCGTCACCGACGTCACTGAAACCGCGCGCAAGCTGCTCAGCGCGGTCTACCGCACCGGGCAGAGCTTCGGCTTCGGGCACATCCAGAAAGTGCTGACCGGGGCCGAGGACGAGCGCGTGCGCCAGCGCGGGCATGATGCGCTCAGCGTGTTCGACATCGTCGGCGAGGAGGAGGCGCGGCTGCTCCAGCCGCTGAGCCGGGCGCTGCAGGCGCGCGGCAGCCTCGTGGCGACCGAGCACGGCGGGCTCATGCTCGGCGGCGACGCCAAGGCAATCCTCAACGGCGAGCAGCGCGTCGAGATCGTCGTGCCCCCCAGCAGCGAGCGCCAGCGCCGCCGGCGCGGCGAGGCGAGCGCGGCGAACCCGGCGGGCGATCCGCTGTTCGAAGCCTTGCGCGAGCTGCGCCGCGAGCTGGCCGCCGAGGCGGGCCTGCCGCCCTACGTGATCTTCCACGATTCCACCCTGCGCGAGATGGCCGCGGTCCGCCCCGGCTCGCTGTCCGAGCTCGGCGCGATCGGCGGGGTCGGGGCGAAGAAGCTCGAGGCCTATGGCGAGGCGTTCCTGCGCACCCTCGCCCGGCTGAGCTGAAGAGGGCAAACGTTAGCGGCCCGTTAACCGTTTCGGCTTACCCCGGCTCAATGGCCCAGTCCGTCCACACCGCGCCCGCGCGGCCCTCGCTCCTCCTGTTCGGCGCGATCTGCGCGCTTGCGGTCGCGGCGATCCCGATCGCCGCGCTGCTCGCCGCTGCTCCTCGCAGCCCATTCACCGTGGTCGAGACAGGGCGCGGCTTCGCGCATCTGCAGCAGGCGGTCGACGCGATCGGCACCGGCAGCGGCACGATCGCGATCGCCCCGGGCACCTACCGCGAATGCGCGGTGCAAGCAGGCGGCTCGGTCAGCTACCTCGCAACTCAGCCCGGCACCGCCGTGTTCGACGGGGTGACCTGCGAAGACAAGGCGGCGCTCGTGCTTGGCGGGCGCGAGGCGAAGGTGTTCGGAATTGTCTTCCGCAAGATGGCCGTGCCCGACCACAACGGCTCCGGGATCCGGCTCGAGCACGGCGATCTCACCGTGGCGCAGTCGTGGTTTGCCGACAGCGAGCAGGGCATCCTCACCGGTAACGACCCGGCGGGCACCATCGTGATCGACAAGTCGACCTTCTCGGGGCTCGGCAACTGCGAGGATTCCTCCGGCTGCGCGCACTCGCTCTACGTCGGCGAATATGGCCGCCTGCGGGTGACCCGCAGCCGGTTCGAGCGCGGCACCGGGGGGCACTACCTCAAGGCCCGCGCCGCGCGGGTCGAGATTGCCGGCAACAGCTTCGACGATTCGGCCGGGCGCGGCACGAATTACATGATCGACCTGCCCGAAGGATCGACCGGCCAGATCGCCAACAACTGGTTCGTCCAGGGCCGCGACAAGGAGAACTACTCCGCCTTCATCGCCGTCGCGGCCGAGCATCACACCAACAGCGCCGACGGCCTGCAGATCGCCGGGAACGACGCGCGCTTCGTGCCTGGGCTGCAGCGTTCGAGCGCGTTCGTGGCCGATTGGTCGGGCGACAAGCTGGCGCTCGGCGCCAACGCGCTCGGCCCCGGCCTCACCCGGTTCGAGAAGCGCTAGCTGCCGGAACCCCGCTCGCCGCTGGCGGGTTGTTGGGGCAAGGAGCAAGCGCCATGGCCGGAGGATGGACGCGCGACGGCGCGGTTCAGGACCAGATCGACGATACCGTGAAGGACGCGGTGAACGCCGCCCGCGCGCGGCTCGCCCGCGGCCCCAGCGCGGAGTTCTGCGACGAGTGCGGCGAAGCGATTCCCCAGCGGCGGCGCGAGGCGCTTCCGGGCGTGCGCACCTGCGTCGAATGCCAGGCCGGCCGCGACGCTGAGGTGCGGCACTCCACCATCAACCGCCGCGGCAGCAAGGACAGCCAGCTACGCTGACGCTGCCCCAGCGGCTACGAAAGCATTCTTCGACACGCTCAGGACGAGCGGAGGTGGGTCTATTTTCCAGTCCCGCTCAGCCTGAGCCTGTCGAAGGCCACGCGATACGCTCGCCCATGCCGCGCCCGCTGAGATGGACTGCCGCCTTCTAAAGCAGGTGCCCCGCGCGGTCGCGCTTGGTATCGAGATAGCGCGCGTTGTGCGGGTTCGGCGGCAGTCGGTGCGGCACCCGCTCGATGACGCGCGCGCCTTCATTCTCGAGCGCGGCGACCTTTTCGAGGTTGTTGGTCATCAGCTTGACCGCGCGCACCCCGAACAGTTCGAGCATTCGCGCCGCGACCGGAAAATCGCGCGCCTCGTCGGGCAGGCCGAGCCGGCGGTTGGCGTCGATCGTGTCGAACCCCTGGTCCTGCAGGCGATAGGCGCGCAGCTTGTTGATGAGGCCGATCCCGCGCCCCTCCTGCCGCAAGTAGAGCAGCACGCCCCAGCCGCCCGCCGCCGCCTCGGCCGCCATCGCGTGGAGCGCGGCGTCGAGCTGCGGGCCGCAGTCGCACTTGAGGCTGCCGAGGATGTCGCCGGTCAGGCATTCGGAATGCAGGCGCACCAGCGGCGCGCGGTCGCTGCGCGCCTCGCCGACGATCAGCGCGACGTGCTCGCGCGTGTCGTCGGCGCTGCGGAAGGCGACGATCTCACACGCTTCGCTCGCGGCCACCGGCAGCTGCGCGCGGCTGGCGACGACGAGGTTTGCGGGGTCCTTCCACGCGGCGAGGTCGGCGGCCGCGAACGCCTGCGCCTCGCCGGCATCGGACGGGTCGACCATGAACGCGGGCAGGATTCCGGCGAGCCGCGCCAGCTCGAGCGCGGCGGCCGCGGCGGCGGACCAGTCGAGGTGCTCGGCGCGGAAGGGACCTTTGAGCGGGGTCGCGAGGTCGAGCGCGGGATCGGCCACCGCGCGCGCGGCGGCGAGGTCGAACGGCTCCGCGGCGCGGATCAGCACCGGCGCCTGGGGGGCTGCGGCCTCGATCTGGTTGATCAGCTTGAGCGTCGCCGCGCGCGCCGCGCCGATCAGCATCAGCGGCGCGCGCGCGGCGCTGGCGATGGCGGTTTCGGCGGGTAGCAGCAGCGGCGCGTTCGCGGGCGCGATCGCCCACCCGTGGCGCAGCGCGTCGATCGCCTGCGCTACCTTTCGGCTTGGCGAGGCAGAGGGTGCGGCCTCGCTCAGAGATCGAACTCGGTGACCAGCGGCACGTGATCGCTCGGCTGATCCCACCGCCGCGTTTCCTCGACGAAGCGGTGGCCGCGCGCGTGCGGGGCCAGCTCGGGGCTGGCCCACATGTGATCGAGCCGCCGCCCCTGGTCCTTCTGGCGCCAGAAGGAGCGATACGACCACCACGAATAGTTGCGCTCGGGCGCGGGAATGAACCGCCGGCCGAGATCGACCCACCCGTGCGCCTGCTGGAACCGGCCGAGCGTCTCGACCTCGACGGGGGTGTGGCTGACGACCTTGAGCAGCGCCTTGTGATCGTAGACGTCGCAGTCGAGCGGGGCGACGTTGAAGTCGCCGACGATCAGCGTCGGATGCCTCAGCGCCTCGGCCCACCGGGTCATGCGGCAGAGGAAGTCGAGCTTCTGCGCGAACTTGGGGTTCGCCTCGCGGTCGGGCACGTCGCCGCCTGCCGGGATGTAGACGTTCTCGACGATCAGGCCCTTGCCCTTGGCGGTGAGCTCGATCCCGACATGCCGCGCCTCGCCGTTGTCCTGCCAGTCGTGCCGCCCGATCTCGCGGAACGGCACCCGGCTGACGGTGGCGACGCCGTGGTATCCCTTCTGCCCGTGCACCGCCTGGTGGACGTATCCCGCCTCGGCCAGCGCCTTGGCGGGGAACTGGTGCTCCTGGCACTTGATCTCCTGCAGGCACAGCACATCGGGCGCCTGCTGGCCGAGCATCCGCAGCACCTGGTCCAGGCGCAGGCGGACCGAGTTGATGTTCCAGGTGGCGACGGAAATCATGCGCGGGGGGATAGGTAGGGGCCGCGGGTCCCGCAACCAGCAAAAAACCCTCGTGCCGGGGGCATTGGCACGAGGGTTCCTTGTGAGCGTTCGTCACGCTTGGTCGGAAAAGCCCTTGGTGAGGCTGAGGCAACAGGGGGGAAACCCGCCTCGAGCAATCCCGATGCCCCGGTTCTACGGCTGGCGGGCTTTCACGTCGATGAACGATGCCTCGCCGCTCGTCGCATTCTTCCAACTTCCGCCGGTCGAGCCGTTTAGTGCGGGCGACGAGCCGAGCGGCGCGGATCCTTGAAGGTGAACGCGCTGTCAGCGACCGCGACGCCGTAGCGCTGGTTCGAGAGCCGCACGGTGGTCCGCGCGTTCTGCGAATCGAGCGCGACCCAGTTGGTCAGCTCGAGCCCGCCGGGCGCGGAGGCGTCCTTGACGAAGATCATCGTGATCACGCCGAATTCCGGGTGCTTGGAATCGCGCACCTCGATGCTGACGACGTTCGGATTGCCGGTGGGCACCAGCTTGCCGTACTTCTTCACGTCGCGGTTGGGATCGAGCAGCGCGCCGAGCGGCGAGTTGCCGATTGGCCAGCGCTGGACCTGGTTGACGTCGTAATCGACGAGGTAGAGCGACTTGCCGTTCGAGACGACGAGCATGTTCGCGCCCTTCTCGTACTCGAAGCGGATCTTGCCGGGGCGCTTCAACGTCAATTCGCCCGAAACGGTCTGGCCCTTGCGGTCGGTCTGGGTGAAGCTGGCCTTCATCGTGCCGATGGCGCGCAGCGCGGCGACCGCCTGGTCGAGCTGGTCCTGCTGCGCGGCCGCGGGCGCGGCGGGCAGGGTCAGCGCGGCGGTGGGCAGGGCAACGGCTATCGCACCGGCAAGTGCGGTGCGCAGCGAAAGCTTTGGGAGTTTGGTCAAGATCATCATGCTCCGTCAGATAGGCACGGAGCGTTGAACTGCCACTGAACCCGGGAAGTTCCGGCCGTTCAGCTTACTTGATCTTGGCTTCCTTGAACTCGACGTGCTTGCGCGCGACCGGGTCGTACTTGCGGAAGGTCATCTTCTCGGTCGTGTTGCGCGGGTTCTTCTTGGTCACGTAGTAGAAGCCGGTGTCGGCGGTCGAGACCAGCTTGATCTTGACGGTTGCGGGCTTCGCCATGGCGGGTTCCTGAACTTTCCAAAGGGCGCTGGGCGGCGCGAAATTGACGGCTGAACGAATAAGGGCGGCACGCGTGCGCCGCCCGTCCGGGCGCGCCATTGGGCGAGCCGCGGCGAAAAGTCAATCCTTCGCGGGCGCGGCTACCACTCGACCTTGCCCCGGCCGGCCTTGACCGCGCCGCGGCTCTTCTTGGCCTTGATGCGCGCTTCCTTGCCCACCCGGTTGAGCCGGGTCTTGGCGCGCTTGGCCGGTTCCTCGTGCGCGGCGCGCAACAGCGCCACGAGTCGCTCGCGCGCGTCGGCCCGATTCGCCTCCTGGGTGCGGAAGCGGCGCGCGGTGAGCACGATCTCGCCGCCTGCGGTCATCCGGCTGCCCGCGAGCGTCTTCAATCGGCGGAAGACCTCGGGCGGCAGCCGCAGCGCGAACACGTCGAGGCGGAGTTGCACCGCGGTCGCCACCTTGTTGACGTTCTGCCCGCCGGGCCCGGAGGCGGCGATGAAGCTTTCGCTCGCCAGCTCGAGCGCGCGGGCGAGCGTCTCATCCATCCCAGCCGGTGATCCCGAACGCGGCGAAGTCGGCGGGCAGCGGCGCGGCGGCGGCGATGGGCGGCTTGTCGCCGCGGAACACCACCAGCCCGGCCGCGTGGAGCATCGTGCGCCGCGCGCGCGGATCGGGCCGGCCGTAGACCGGGTCTCCCACCAGCGGCAGCCCGAGTCCCGCCGCGGCGTGAACGCGCAGCTGGTGCGTGCGCCCGGTCACCGGCATGAACCTGACCAGCGTCAGCCCGTCCTTGACCGCCAGCCGCGACCAGTGGGTGAGCGCGGGCTTGCCCTTCTTTGCCGGGATCATCCGCCAGCCCTTGTCCGCGCTGCTGATCTTGGCGAGCGCGAGCTCGATCGTCCCCTGCTCTTGCGCCAGTTCGCCGGCGAGCAGCCCGATGTAGCTCTTCTCGACCTGCCGCGCCTCGAACGCGGCGGCGAAGCGCTTCAGCGCCTTGGGATTGCGCGCGAGCAGCAGGCAGCCCGAGGTGTCGGTGTCGAGCCGGTGGACCGGAACCGGATCGCGCTGGAACCCCAGCCGCAGCTCGGCCAGGTGATCGGCGAGCGACGGCCCGCCCGCGCGCGGCCGCTCGATCGGCAGCCCGCCGGGCTTGTCGATCACCAGCGCTTCGCCGTCTTCGTAGAGAATGGGGATCACAGCAGCTCGGCGCGCAGGAGGCTCCGCAGCGCGTTGCCGATCAGGAACCCGCCGGCGAGGTCGCCCAGCGTCAGCTCGGCCTCTTCAGCGCGGCCGTCCTCGATGAGCGAGCGGCGCAGCACGCCCGGCAACAGCCCCAGCCGCAGCGGCGGGGTGAGCAGCGCGCCGCCGCGTTCGACGAACAGCGATGTCATGCTGCCCTCGGTCAGCAGCCCGTCGTCGCGCAGCAGCAGCGCCTCCTGCGCGCCCGCCTCCTGTGCCACTTCTCGCGCGGCCTCGTAGAACCCGCGGTCGCTGGTCTTG
>JBQCFR010000340.1:0-6556 GCA_051958885.1 Tsuneonella sp. | reverse complement strand
GCGATATCGGTCTCCAGGCTCACCTCAGTCGAACAGCGAGCTGACGCTGCTCTCGTCCGCGATCCGCCGCACCGCCTCGCCGATCAGCGGGGCGATCGTGAGGATGCGGATGCGCTTGGAATCGCGCGCGGCGTCGGTCGCCAGGATCGAATCGGTGATCACCAGCTCTTCGAGCGCCGAGTTGTCGACCCGCGCCACCGCCCCGCCCGACAGCACGCCGTGGGTGATATAGGCAGCGACGCTCGCCGCGCCGTTGTCGAGCAGCGCCTGCGCCGCGTTGCACAGCGTGCCGCCCGAATCGACGATATCGTCGATCATGATGCAGTGGCGACCCTTCACCTCGCCAATGATGTTCATCACCTCGCTCTCGCCCGGCCGGTCGCGGCGCTTGTCGACGATCGCCAGCGGCGCGTTGTCGAGCCGCTTGGCGAGCGAACGCGCGCGGACCACGCCGCCGACGTCGGGGGAGACGACCATCAGGTCCTTGTCGCCGTAGCGCGCCTGGATGTCCGCCGCCATCGTCGGCGCGGCGAACAGGTTGTCGGTCGGGATGTCGAAGAAGCCCTGGATCTGCCCCGCGTGGAGGTCGACCGCGAGCACCCGATCGGCGCCCGCCTCGGTGATCAAGTTGGCGACCAGCTTGGCCGAGATCGGCGTGCGCGGCCCCGGCTTCCTGTCCTGTCGCGCATACCCAAAATAGGGTACGACCGCGGTGATCCGCTTGGCCGAGGCGCGGCGCAGCGCATCGATGCAGATCAGCAGCTCCATCAGGTTGTCGTTGGCCGGGAAGCCGGTCGACTGGACGATGAACACGTCCTCGCCGCGCACGTTCTCGTGGATCTCGACGAAGATCTCCTCGTCGGCGAAGCGGCGCACGCTGGCGTCGGTCAGCGGCAGCTCGAGATACCCCGCGATCGCGCGCGCCAGCGGCAGGTTGGCGTTGCCGGACATGATCTTCATCGCGGGGCACTCATCCTTGCGGGGAATCGGTGCGCGCGGCTTAGCGGAGGGTCATGCGATTGCAACATTGCCGCGGTGGGGCGCGGTGGAATAGAATGCCGGCATGGGTTTCTGGCCGATCGCCGCGCTGGTGTTCGCAGGCGCGCTCGTCGCGGGTCTCGTCTCTCCGCGCGGAGCCGCGACGAGGCGTGCCCCGCCGCCCGCCGCGCCGGACGAGGAAGAGCTCTGGACCCCCGACGCCCTCGCCCGCCTCGGCACGCCCGACACGGTCGCCGACCTCGTGGCAGAGGGCCGCGCGGACGAGCTGCGCGGGCTTGGATATACCGGAGACTTGCCGAAGGGAGAGTGACTCGTCCCTTTCCCGCTCGTCCTGAGCCTGCGTCTCGGCATGCTCGGCAAGAGCGGAAATGAGTCTATTCCCACCCCGCTCGTCCTGAGCCTGTCGAAGGACGCCGCACCACGCTAGAGCCATGGCATGGCGTTCTGGACCTACATGCTGCGGTGCGCCGACGGTTCGTACTACGCCGGCCACACCGACGACATCGACCTGCGCATGGCCCAGCACGCTACCGGCGCCTTGGGCGGCTACACGGCCAAACGGGGACCGCTCGAACTGGTGTGGTCCGACCAGTTCATGACCCGAGACGAAGCGTTCGCCGCCGAACGCAAAATCAAGGGCTGGAGCAGGGCCAAGAAAGAAGGTCTGATCGCCGGCGATTGGGAGCGCATCCGCGTGTTGGCGCGCAATCGGCAGGGGCGCAGCGACTAAGACGAGCGCCGCGCGGCGTCCTTCGACAGGCTCAGGACGAGCGGGGTTTGGGAAGTGCGAAGCCTCCAGTCCGCCGCTCATGCTGAGCTTGTCGAAGCACGTTTCGGCAACCGCATGGCCCTGCAAGCCCAAAACTCCTTTCCTACACGCCCCCGCGCGTGGCCTATGCTCCGCGATGAGCAGACCCCACACTCACCGCCTGCGTCGCCGCCCCTCTTGGTTTCGCCCGGTCCCGCTGCGCTCACGCCGCGACGGGTGGAGCGAGGTGCGGCAGTGCGCGTTCCTCGCGCAGCTTTATGTGACCGGCTCGGTCACCGCGGCGGCGCGCAATGTCGGGATGAGCCGCGCGAGCGCCTATCGCCTACGCGAGCGCGCGGGCGCCGAGAGTTTCGCGTTCGCGTGGGATCGGGTGCTGACCTTGCCCGGCTCCGGCCATCCCGGCGCAGCGTGCGAGGACAAGCGGAAGGTGACAATGGAGACGCTGCTCGCGCGGCTCCACGAGGAGCTCGTCAGGCCGGTGATCTACTTCGGTGAAATGACCGGAGTCGCGCGAAAGGTCGATAATTCCACGCTTTTCCGGGTGCTGCGGCTGACCGCAGACCAGCCGGAGGAACCGGACGATGCGGCGTTCTGGCGGTGAGCGGGGTTTTCAAAAAAACACCCCGATCGTCGTGACAGCGATGCTGAAATCACCCCACCCGGTGCTCGCCCTTGATCCACCGCACCGTGCCGCTGCTCGCGCGCATGACCACGCTTTCGGTGGTCATCTTGCCGCCGCGCAGGCGTTTGACGCCGTCGAGCAGCGAGCCCGAGGTGACGCCGGTGGCGGCGAAGATGCAGTCGCCCTTGGCGAGCTCTTCGAGCTTGTAGATGCGGTCGAAGTCCTTGTCGGCGATGCCCCACTTGCGCGCGCGGGCCTTCTCGTCCTCGTTGCGGAAGATCAGCCGGCCGTTGAACTGGCCGCCAACGCAGCGCAGCGCCGCCGCCGCCAGCACGCCCTCGGGCGCGCCGCCCGAACCCATGTACATATCGATCGTGGTGTCGGGATCGGTGGTGGCGATCACCCCGGCGACGTCGCCGTCGCCGATCAGCACCACCCCGCAGCCGATCCCGCGCAGCTCGGCGATCAGTTCGGCGTGGCGCGGGCGGTCGAGCACGCAGACGATGATGTCCGCCGGCGCGACGCCCTTGGCCGCGGCGACCGCCTTGACGTTCTCGGTCGGCGACTTGGCAAGGTCGATCACGCCGTCGGGATAGCCGGGGCCGACCGCGAGCTTGTCCATGTAGGTGTCGGGCGCGTTGAGCAGGCAGCCCTCTTCCGCCGCGGCGAGCACCGCCAGCGCGTTGGGTCCCGCCTTGGCCGTAATCGTGGTGCCTTCGAGCGGATCCAGCGCGATGTCGATCTTGGGCCCGCGGCCCGGCGCGCCGCCGACCTTTTCGCCGATATAGAGCATCGGCGCCTCGTCGCGCTCGCCCTCGCCGATCACCACGGTGCCGTCGATCTCGAGCTCGTCGAACGCCTTGCGCATCGCCTCGACCGCGGCGGCGTCGGCCGCCTTCTCGTCACCGCGCCCGATGAGGTTCGAGGCGGCGATCGCCGCCGCTTCGGTGACGCGCACCATCTCGAGCACCAGCACGCGGTCGAGGACATGCGACGCACTCGGAGAGCCGCCGGTCGATTTGGCCTTGTTCATATTGAATTCAGTCCCCGAAACGAGTTTGCGGGCGCTTAGACGAGGGAGTGCTGGATTGTCGAGACACGCCTTCGCCGCGCTCCTAGCGGTGACCCTCGCCGTGCCGCTGCACGCGCAGGACAGCGCTCCCGCGGGCACCGGCGCGCAGCAGGCGGTCGAGCAGGCGAAGGAGGCGTTCGGCCCGCCGAAGCCCGAGAAGAAGACCTGCACCCCGACCAAGCCGGGCGACGAGATCTTCGTCTGCGCCGAAGAGCAGGAGCAGTCGCAGTTCCGCATCCGCAGCGACAAGCAGGCGCAGGACGACTACGCCAAGCGGACGATGCACAAGGGCGATCCGCGCGCGCCCGATTTCGAGCCGCAGTATCCCGGGGTGGTGGTCGCGCGCGGCTGCTTCATCCCGCCGTGCCCGCCGCCCAAGGCGCTGATGATCGACCTCAAGGCGATCCCCGAAGCGCCGCCGGGCTCCGACGCCGACCGGGTCGGCCGCGGCCTCGCGCCGAACGGCAGCGAGGGCAAGGCGGCCAAGCCCACCGCCACTGCGCCAACCGCCGCCGACGCGCCGGTCAGTCCGCCAGGATCGGCATCACCAGCGGGGCCGCGGTGAGGCTCGGCGAACCTTGCAGCAGTTCGACCGCCCGCTCGACGCACTTCTCCGGCCCCTCGTGCGTCACCATGGCGACGATCACTTCGCCGCCCTCGGCCGCGCGGCCCTTCTGGATCAGGCTCTCGATCGAAACGCCGGCATCGCGCATCGCGGCGGTGATCTCCGCCAGCACGCCGGGGCGGTCGGCCACCGTGAAACGGATGTAGCTGCGCCCGCTGCGCTCACCAGGGTCGGCCGGCGTCATCGGCGCCAGCTCGGCGACCGGCACCGAGAACGGCAGGCCGCTCTCGCCGCGTGCGATGTCGATCAGGTCGGCGACCACCGCGCTGGCGGTGGGGCCGTCGCCCGCGCCCGCGCCCTGGAACAGCAGCCGGCCGGAGAAATTGCCCTCGGCCACCACCGCATTGGTCGCCCCGTCGACATGCGCCAGCGGGTGGTGCAGCGGAACGAGGCAGGGGAGCACGCGCTGCAGCAGCAGCGGCGCGCCGCCGGCATTCGCCGCGACGTCCGCCATGCCGACGAGCCGGATGACGAATCCGAGCGCTTCGGCCTGGGCGATGTCCGCCGCGCGCACCCGGTCGATCCCGCGGTGGCTCACCGCCGGGAAATCGAGGCGCGCGCCGAACGCGATGGCGGCGAGGATGGCGAGCTTGTGCGCCGCGTCGACGCCTTCGATGTCGAAGCTCGGATCGGCTTCCGCAAAGCCGCGCGCCTGCGCTTCGGCGAGGGTATCGCCGAAATCCGCGCCGGTGTCCTCCATCGTCGAGAGGATGAAGTTGCAGGTGCCGTTGAGGATACCCAGGACGCGGTCGATCGCGTTCGCCGCGGCGCCTTCGCGCAAGGCCTTGATGACCGGTCTCCCGCCGGCCACCGCGGCTTCGAACTTGAGCGGCGCGCCCGCCGCCTCGGCCGCTTCGGCGAGCGCCAAGACGGGGTGAGCGATCATCGCCTTGTTGGCGGTGACCAGCCCCTTGCCGTGCGCGAAGGCGTTGCGCGCCAGCGTCAGCGCCGGACCATCGGCGCCGCCGACCAGTTCGACCACCACGTCGACGTCTTCGCGCGCGGCCATCGCGGTCATGTCGTCGCACCACTCGAAGCGGGCGATATCGACCCCGCGATCCTTGGTCCGGTCGCGCGCGCCGACAGCCGCGATCTCGATGGGGCGCCCGGCACGCGCGCGGACGATGTCGGCGTTGGCCTCCAGCAGGCGGATCACGCCGGCGCCCACGGTGCCCATTCCGGCAAGGGCGATACGCAAAGGTTGGCTCATGCCGCGCGGCGATATGTCAGCGGCGAGCGCGCCGCCAACAAAGAGAAACTATCCCTCAGCCAGATTGCGCGGGCACGCGCCGAGCCCTTGCAGCACGAGCCGGTAATCGGCGGCGGCCTGCGCGCGCGCGTCCGGCTCGCGCGCCAGGTTGGCCTGGGCGGGCAGCGCCGGGGGCAGGAAGCATGCCAGGCGGTACCATTCGATCGTGTCGCGCGCCGGGGGACGGGCGGCCTGGTCGACGATCTCGCTCCAGGAAACGCCCCAGGTCGGGGCCATGTCCGGCCGGCGCACGACGTTGAGCGACACGGGCTCGCCGTTCGCCGCCGAAAGGAAGATCTGCGTTTCGGATTCGCCGACCAGATTGCCGGGGACCGACAAGGCGTCGCGCACGCCGGTCACCCGCGGCGGCGCGTCCGGCGCGGCGAGCGCGGTCAGCACCGGCCGCAGCCGCGCCTCCAGCGCGGGGCTCCACGGCAGCTGAGCATGGCGGCCGAGCAGCTGCAGCTCGCCGGGCCGGCCGGGGACGGCCCGCGCGAACAGCACGAAGTCCTGCTTCTTGATCCTGGGCGCCTTGCCCCGCGCATCGAGCGGCACGTCCACCAGATAGGCCACGGAACCGCCCAGTCCGCTCCGTCCGCCGAGCAGAGCGACGGTAGCCGCCTCGACATAGAGGCGGGCAAAGCCCGGCGCTACATCGGCGGCGCGTTCGGGCGGGAGCGTCGTCTGGCGCTTGACCACGACATGCGCCACCACGCCGGCGCCGTCGGCCAGATCGACCAGGTCGGCATAAGTGGGCGCGGGCTGAGCCTGCGCGGACGGCTCCGCGGCCTGCGCCGAAGTCGCCATCAGGGCAGCCAAAACCAGCGCTTGCACTTTGCCAAAAGTCATAGTGTCGACAATTATCTCACGTTCGTCGCAGGAGCGCGGAAACCCGATGGCTTCTGCGCCGTTCCAGCGCAATGGCCGTGAATCCGTGGTTAACCGATAAAGGGTTTGCCTGGGTTCCAAATCGAATCTAAAGGTCCCGCCAGCCGGGACGCGTAGAACAAAATAGTCCCGGTCGGCCCGCGCCGGGTCATCGGAGATCCGGCGGGCCGCTCCGGCCGTCGCTTCCGATGGTCTGGCAGGGTGGACAGCGACGTTATAAGCTCGGCGGGCAAACCGCCGTGAGGGTTGGCCGGGTGAGACACCCGGTGTCGATGAATGGAGAGATGCGACTGAATGGCCTACGCTGACCAACAGATGAGCGGTAATCGCAT
>JBQCFR010000339.1:0-5433 GCA_051958885.1 Tsuneonella sp. | reverse complement strand
AGCAGGCCGTCGATGCCGCCGAGGTCGACGAACGCACCGTAGTCGGTGATGTTCTTGACCACGCCGTCGATCACCTGGCCCTCGGCGAGCTTGTCGATCAGCTCGCTGCGCTGTTCGGCGCGGGTTTCCTCGAGCACCGCGCGGCGCGAGACGACGATGTTGCCGCGGCGGCGGTCCATCTTCAGGATCTGGAACGGCTGCAGCATGTCCATCAGCGGGCCGACGTCGCGCACCGGGCGGATGTCGACCTGGCTGCCGGGCAGGAACGCGACAGCGCCGTCGAGGTCGACGGTGAAGCCGCCCTTGACGCGGCCGAAGATGCGACCGTCGACGCGCTTGCCTTCGCCGAACTCGCTTTCGAGCTTGTCCCACGCGGCTTCGCGGCGGGCGCGGTCGCGGCTGAGCATGGCTTCGCCGTCGGCGTTCTCGACGCGGTCGACGAACACTTCGACTTCGCTGCCGACTTCGAGCCCATGCTCGTCGTCGTTGCGCATGAATTCCTTGAGCTGGACGCGGCCTTCGCTCTTCAGGCCGACGTCGATCACGGCCATGCCGTTCTCGATCGCGGTAACGGTGCCCTTGACGACGCGGCCTTCGAAGCCGTCGTCGCCGGCGCCGCCGAGCTGTTCATTGAGCAGCGCCTCGAAATCGGCGCGCGTGGGATTGGCGGTGGTTGCCATGTGGGTTTGCAGTCCTCGGTCTACGTTATTCCGGCCAGGCGGTTGAATCCGCCGGTCTTGTGGCCGAACTGCCCGCGGGGCCGAATGCCGCCGCCGGCGTCCGCTAGACGATCACTGCGAATGCAAAGCGGCGCGCCGAGTGCGCACGAGAGCCAGGCATCGCCGGGAATCGTCCATTGGACGGGCGCGCACATAGCTGCGCGGGGCGCGCAAGACAAGCAAAAGCCGAGGTGGCAGGGCCGCCGGCGCCGCGCGGCCCTGCTCCACAAGGTTACGCGGGCGCGGCGTCCATCGTCCTGGTCTGCGCCGGCGGCAGGCCTTCGCTCTGGGCTTTCGCTTTCAGCTCCTGCTTGCGCGCGAGCATCTGCTCGCCGAGCGCAATGAGGTCGACGTCGGCGGCGCGGGCCTGCTGGAACATATTGCCCTGCTGCTTCTCTTCTTCCTTGACGTGGTGCTCGACCTCTTCCTGGAGCACGGTCATCTTGGCGTCGTAGAACTCCTCGTCGGGGCTGCCCTGCTCGATCTCGTTGACCAGCACTTTGGCGGCGTCGTGCTCGACGTAGGCTTCCTTGAGCATGTCCTCCTCGATCTTGCCTTCGAGCGCGGGGTAGAAGATCTCTTCCTCGATCATCGTGTGGATCTTGAGCTCGGTGCAGATCTGGTTGGCGATCTCGCGCTTCCTGTCGGCGCCGCTCGCCTTTTCGAACTTCTTGAACAGCTCCTCCACCTCGCGGTGATCGTTGGCGAGGATATGCGTCGCGTCGGTGTCCTGGGCCTGGGCCATCAGTGTCTCCTCTCGTTGCAGTGAGGGGTGAACGGTCGAGCTTGCGAGAGGTTGCCGGATCAACTTTGGTTTGTTTTGCCGCCGCCGGCGCAGGCCCTTCCGCTCGCGCGCGCGACGCCCTACATGCCGCCGCCATGGCCCGCCCCAAACCCGAGACGTTCGACAAGAAGAAGGTCGTCGCCGAGAACCGGCGCGCCCGCTTCGACTATGCGGTCGAGGACAAGTTCGAGGCCGGCATCGCGCTGCAGGGCACCGAGGTGAAAGCGCTGCGCGCGGGCGAGGCGTCGATCGCGGAAAGCTATGCCGAAGTGCGCGGAGGCGAAGTCTGGCTGGTCAACGCCAACGTGCCCGAGTTCAGCCACGGCAACCGCTTCAACCACGAGCCGCGCCGTCCGCGCAAGTTGCTCCTGCACGCGCGCGAAGTCGACCGGCTGACCGGCGCGGTCGAGCGCAAGGGTATGACGCTCGTGCCGCTGTCTATCTACTTTAACGGCCGGGGCCGGGCGAAGGTGGAGCTGGCGCTCGCCAAGGGCCGCCAGGCGCAGGACAAGCGCGAGTACATCAAGGATCGCGACTGGCAGCGCGACAAGGCGCGGATCATGCGCGAACGCGGCTAGCCGCCGCCGCGGCCATTTCCTAAGGACGCTGCCAAGCCTCATGTTCGACCGCGCTTCCGCCTGGATCACCCGCAATCTGCCCACCCGCGAGCAGATGGAGAACAGCCGTGTGATGCGCCCGTTCGCCGCGCGCGTGCTGCGCTCCGAGCTGTGGCGGTTCACGCGCCGCTCGGTGCCGCGCGGGGTCGCGCTGGGCATGCTGGTGGGCATCATCGTGCCGTTCGCGCAAATCCTCATTGCCTCGCTGCTGTGCCTGTCGGTGCGCGCCAACGTGCCGGTCGCCGCGCTGACCACCTTCATCACCAATCCGGTAACGACCCCGCTCATCTGGGTGCTCGCCTACAAGATCGGCTCGTGGCTGCTGCAGGTCGACGCGATGACGGTGATCGCGCCGGTCAACACGGCGATTCAGCACAGCCAGTTCGACGACATGCTCCAATGGCTTACCGGGGCGACGCTGGTGACCGCGTTTGGCCTCGTGGTGATCGCGGTTGTCTCGGCGGCGGTGAGCTATCTGGTGACGAGCTTCGCCTGGCGTCATGCGGTCGCCGCGCGGCGTGCGCGGCGCCTGAAGCGGATGCGCGCGCTTCACGAGCAGCGCCTGAAGGCGCGCGAGCTGTGAGCCTCGCCAGCGGAAGTCGGGCAGGGCCCACGTCGCTCATCGGAGTCCTGGCGGCGGCATTCGTGGCGAGCGCCGCGCTGGTCTGGCTCGCGGCCGGCGCCGTTGCAGCCGTCGCGTTCGCCGGCGCCGCTGCGGTGCTGCTTGCCGGCGGCGCGATGCTGGCGCGTCTGCGCCCGGCGTCGGCCGGCGACGCATTCGCCGAGCCCGACTGGTCGGTGACGGTCGCCGCGATCGAACTGAGCGGCGCGGGCGTTGCGGTGACCGACCGCGCCAGCCGGTTGACATGCGCGAACGCCGCGTACGTCGGCTGGTTCGGGATCGGCGCGGCTCCCCCGAACCTCGCGCTCGAGCGCCGCTCGCAGGAGGCGCTGATCCGGGCGGCGCGCACCGCCTGGCGCGATGGCGCGGCCGCCGCCGAGACCATCGAGAGCGAGCACGCCGCGCACCGCTGGTCGGTCGTCGCGCAGCGCGCGGGTCGCGGCGAAGACCATCTCGTCTGGCGCTTCGAGCCGCTGGTCGCCGAAGACCCGGCCGCCGCGCTGGGGGACAGCATCGGGGGCCAGCTCGGGGCGCTGCTTTCCCGTGCCGGAATCGAGGCGGCGCTTGTCGGCCCCGACGGAACCGTGCGCGCTGCCGGCGCCGGCTTCGCCGAGCGCGCCGCGGGGGATGCGCGCGCGACATTGGCCGGGCAGGACTTCTCGTCATTGCTGCGCACCGACGAGCGCGACCGCATCTTCTTCGCGCGCGAAGGGCGGCGGGGCAGTCCTCAAACGCTGATCCACGTTCCGCTGGGCGAACCCGACGCATCGCGGGCGCCGGGGGCGGACGAAGGCCCGTCGCTTATGCTGCTGGTCGACAGCGGGGTAGGGCTGGGCGGCTGGGAGGGCGGCGGTGGCCAGGCCGCTGCTCCGCAGCTCGAGGCGCTGCTCGCCGCCTTGCCGCTCGGGCTCGCCATGGCTGACCGGGACGGGCGGCTCCTGTTCGCCAACCCACCGTTCCTACGGGCTGCGGGAATCGAGGGCCGCGCATTGCCGCCGTACCCATCCGACCTGGTCGTGCGCGAAGACAAGGCCGCGCTGGCCGACGCGATACGCCGGTTCGGCAAGGGGCCCGCCTCAGCGGGCGACGTCGCGGTGCGGCTGCGCACGTCGGCCGAGGAGCCGGTCTCACTCGGCCTCGCGGGGGTCCGCGGGCTGGGCGAGGCCGCGGTGCTGCTCAGCCTCGCCGATTCGACCGAGGAAACCCGGCTCAAGCGCCAGGTGGCGCAGGCCACCAAGATGCAGGCGGTCGGCCAGCTCGCCGGCGGCGTCGCGCACGATTTCAACAACGTGCTGACCGCAGTGATCGGCACCTGCGACCTGATGCTGCTGCGCCATACGCCCGGCGACAGCGACTACGACGACATCCAGCAGATTCGCGCGAACTCGAACCGCGCGGCCGCGCTGACCCGCCAACTGCTCGCCTTCAGCCGCCAGCAGACGCTGCGCCCCGAAGTGCTGCAGATCCCCGACGTGATCAGCGAGGTGAGCCAGTTGCTTCGCCGCCTGCTGGGCGAGAAGATCGAGCTGAAGGTCCGCCACGACCGTGACCTCGGCCCGGTTCGCGCCGATCCGCAGCAGCTCGAGAACGTCATCGTCAATCTCGCGGCCAACGCGCGCGATGCGATCCAGGCGCACGGTAGCGGCGCGGGCAAGCTGTCGCTCGCGACTCGTCGGGTTCAGGCCCGCGACGTGCGCAAGATGGGCACCGAGATCATCCCCGCGGCCGACTACACCGTGCTGGTGGTACAGGACACCGGCGGCGGCATTCCCGCCGAGAGCCTGCCCAAGATCTTCGAGCCATTCTTCACCACCAAGGGGCTCGGCCGCAGCGGGCAGGCCAGTGCAATGATCGGTGGCACGGGCCTCGGCCTCTCGACGGTCTATGGCATCGTCAAGCAGTCGGGCGGGTTCATCTTCGCCGACAACGTCAGCGGAATCGACGGCCGGCCGGAGGGCGCGCGGTTTACGATCTACTTCCCCGTGCATCACGGCAGTGCGCCCGCGCGCGCCGAACGCGCGGCAGAACCGCCCAAGCAGTGGTCGGGCGGGGGCCGCGTGCTGCTGGTGGAGGACGAGGACATGGTCCGCGCGGTCGCCGAACGCGCGCTGACCCGCGCCGGTTACCAGGTCACCGCGTGCGCGGACGGCGAGGCGGGACTGGCCGCGGTGAGCGGGGGCGGCGAATTCGACCTGGTGGTGTCGGACGTCGTCATGCCGGGAATGGACGGGCCGGCGATGGCCAAGGCGATCCGCCGGTTTAAGCCGCGCCTGCCGGTGCTGTTCATGTCCGGCTACGCCGAGGAACAGCTGCGCCGCGAGATCGACATCGCCGATATGCACTTCATCCCCAAGCCCTTCAGCGTGCAGCAGATATCGGACAAGGCCGGCACGGTACTGGCCGCGGCGCGTGCGGAGGCGTGACGGGGCAGAAAATTTCGTTCTCCCCTTGTTCTATGAGAACAAAGGCGATACATCGTACTCCGGTTGAAGACTTGGGCTCAGGCCTAGGATGCAGCGGAGGCATGTGCGATGGCGGCGAATCTCAAATTGGTGGATGAAGGCAAAGTAGTGAATTCGGACCGTCAGAAGGCGCTCGACGCGGCGCTCGCACAGATCGATCGCGCGTTCGGCAAGGGCTCGGCGATGAAGCTGGGTCAGAAGGAAACGATGGAGGTCGAGACGATCTCCA
>JBQCFR010000338.1:0-6525 GCA_051958885.1 Tsuneonella sp. | reverse complement strand
GCTCTGCGCCCCGCGCGGCGCCTCCCCACACCCGCGCCCCGGAACAAGGCGGGGCGCACGAAACTGGGGGACGGGACGGGGTTCAGGCCCGCGTCGCGGTGACGATGTAGTTGAGCGACAGATCGCTCGTCAGGTGCAGGCCCTTGGCCGGCGAGAAGCCGATGCCCTGCGGCTCGCTCATCGTCAGCCCCGCCGCGGCGAGGAGATCGCGCACCTCGTCGGGTGTGACGAAGTCGGCCCAGTGGTGCGTCCCGCGCGGGACCAGCCCCGCCGCCTCGGCCGCGCCGACGAGCAGCATGCGGCTCATCGGCGTGCGGTTGGGGGTCGAGAGCACCAGCAGCCCCTCGGGCGCGACGCGGCCGGCGAGCTGGCGCACGAACGCGGGCTTGTCGGCGACGTGCTCGAGCACCTCGAGGCAGGTGACGAGATCGAACTCGCCGGTGCCCGCCGCGGCGAGTTCGCCCGCCAGGTAGCGGATGGCGAGACCCGCGCCTTCGGCGTGCGCGCGTGCGACGGCGACGTTCTCCGCCGCCGCGTCGATCCCGGTCGCCTCGGCGCCCAGACGCGCGAGCGGCTCGCACAGCAGACCCGCGCCGCAGCCGACGTCGAGCGCGGTCTTGCCGAGCAGCGGGCGCACGCTGTCGGGATCGCCGCCCCAGTGCGCGTCGATCGCCGCGCGGATGTAGCGCAGCCGCACCGGATTGAGCTTGTGGAGCATCGCGGAGGAGCCCTTCGGGTCCCACCACTCCTTCGCGAGACCGGCGAAATGCGCCGCTTCCGCGGGCCGTATCGTTGAGCCAGGCGAAGGAATCGTATCAGCGGCGGCGGTTGCATCGCTCATGCCCGGTCCCTAACAGCGCGCCCGTGGCAACTCCAGCGGGAGCGCGTACTTGGCCCGGATCGTGATGAAATTCGGCGGCACCTCGATGGCCGGGACCGAGCGCATCCGCCGTGTCGCCAATATCGTGCGCAAGCAGCAGGCGCGCGGCCACGAGGTCGCGGTCGTCGTCAGCGCGATGGCGGGCGAGACCGACCGGCTGGTGAACTTCTGCCGCGAGGCCAATCCGCTCTACGACCCCGCCGAGTACGACGTCGTGGTGGCAAGCGGCGAGCAGGTGACCAGCGGACTACTCGCGCTCACGCTCCAGGCGCTGGGCTGCAAGGCGCGCTCGTGGCTCGGCTGGCAGCTGCCGGTGCGCACGATCGAGGCCCACGCCAAGGCGCGCATCGACGGCATCGATTCAGCAGCGCTGGTGGCCTCGATGCAGGCGGGCGAGATCGCGGTGATTCCCGGATTCCAGGGGCTCGGCGACGATGGCCGGGTGACCACCCTCGGCCGCGGCGGCTCGGACACCTCGGCGGTCGCGGTGGCCGCGGCGATCGGGGCCGACCGCTGCGACATCTACACCGATGTCGACGGGGTCTACACCACCGACCCGCGGATCGTCGCCAAGGCGCGCAAGCTGAAGGCGGTGACGTACGAGGAAATGCTCGAGCTCGCGAGCGTGGGCGCCAAGGTTTTGCAGACCCGCTCGGTGGGTCTGGCGATGAAGGAGGGCGTGCGGGTGCAGGTCCTCTCCAGCTTCATCGGCGACGACGCGGTTCCCGCCGACGACCTTCCCGGCACGATGATCGTGTCCGAGGAGGAGATGAACGACCTAGTGGAGAAGGGCGAAATGGAACGCCAGCACGTCACCGGCATCGCGCACGACAAGAACGAGGCGAAGATCATCCTCACCCGCGTGCCCGACAAGCCCGGCGCGGTGGCCCATATCTTCGAGCCGCTCGCGCAGGCGTCGATCCATGTCGACATGATCATCCAGAACGTCGGCCGCGACAAGGGCGAGACCGACGTGACCTTCACCGTCCCCCAGTCGGACCTGCCGCGCGCGCAGGCGCTGCTCGAGGACAAGCGCGGCGAGATCGGGTTCAACCGGATCATCACCGACAGCAAGGTGGCCAAGATCTCGGTCGTCGGGGTCGGCATGAAGAGCCACGCCGGCGTCGCGGCGACGATGTTCAAGTCGCTCGCCGACCGGGGCATCAACATCCAGGCGATCTCGACCAGCGAGATCAAGGTCTCCGTGATGATCGACGAGGACGAGACCGAGCTCGCCGTGCGGGTGCTCCACACCGCCTACGGGCTCGACGCGCGCGACGAAGCGGCCTGACGCGCGCCGCGCGGCTTGGCGCGGGGGCCAAAGAAGCGTAGACAGTTCAGCATCCTGCCGCCGCGCCGGCGATCGTGCGGCGCGGCGACAGTGGGAGGGCTGCGATGTTTTTCGCCTGGGCGGGCCGGTTTGCGATGGTTGTCGCCGTGTTTGCGGCGGTGCCGGCGCACGCCGACGTGCTGGAGATCGATGGCGGCGACGCGCGCTGGATATCCGGCGCGCTCGCGAACGCACCCGCGGCAGCCGAATCGGCGGACGCCGGGCAAGCGTCCGCCCCGGTCCAGCTGTCGGCGGATTTCACCGTGCCCGATTCGGCGGTGGCCGATGCCGCGGCGAACGCCCGCATGGTGCCGGCGGCGTATCTCGCCAAGGTCCATGAGCTGTCCCGCCGGCTCGATCTCAGCCCCGCGCTGATCGAGGCGCTGGTGTGGCAGGAAAGCCGCTGGCAGGCGCAGGCGCGCTCGCCGGTGGGGGCGCAAGGGCTAGCGCAGCTGATGCCGGGCACCGCGCGTTATCTCGGCGTCGATGCGGGCGATCCGTTCGCCAATCTCGAAGGCGGCGCGCGCTACTTGCGCGAGCAGATCGACCGCTTCGGCGGCGACCTCGAAAAGGCGCTGGCCGCCTACAACGCCGGCCCCGGGCGGGTCGAGCAGGCCGGCGGCATCCCCAACATTCGCGAGACGCAAGCCTACGTCTCGGCCATCATGGGGCGTCTCGCCGCCCTCAACCGGAGTCGCTGATTCTCATGCGTTCGCTTGTCCGCCTGGCCGCGCTGGCCGCGCTTGCCTCCCCCACCGCCGCATTCGCGCAGGCCGATCCGCAGGGCTCGGGTCCGATCGTCGCCGCGCTGTCGTGGCTGCAGGGCACGCTGCTCGGCAACGTCGCCACCGCGGTCGCGGTGATGGCGGTCGCCGCGGTGGGGTTCATGATGCTCACCGGGCGGCTCAACTGGCGCTTCGGCGCGACGGTGATCATCGGCGTGTTCATCCTGTTCGGCGCGGGGACGATCGTCGCCGGCATCCAGAGCGCCTCTGGCGGCTAGGGCGATGGAGCTGATCCGCCACCCGGTCCACCGCGCGCTGACCCGCCCGCAGATGTTCGCGGGCGTGACCTACAACTATTTCATCATCAACTTTGCGCTGACGACCGAGCTGTTCCTGATTACCGGCAGCTGGTGGGCGCTGCCTGCCGCCGGGGTGCTCCACGTCGCCGGCTATTTCGCCTGCCTGCGCGAGCCGCGGGTGTTCGATCTGTGGATCACCAAGGTCTCCAAGTGCCCGCGCGTCCGCAACTGGAAGCGCTGGGGCTGCAACAGCTACGCCGCCTAGCAAGGGAGCCGGCGCACATGAGCAAGTGGATCGGAGCCGCCGCCTGGAGCGCGAGGGAAGCCCGCGCCGGCGACCGGCTGCCCTACGCGCGCCTGCTCGACGAGCACGTGCTGCAGCTGCGCGACGGTTCGGTGATGACCGTGCTGCAAGTGCCGGGGCTGCTGTTCGAGACCGAGGACAGCGAAGCGCTCAATGCCCACGCCGCGACGCGCGAGGTCATGCTGCGCTCGACCCTCGATGCGCGCTTCGTGCTCTACCACCACGTCATCCGCCGCCGGGTCGAGGTATCGCTCGACGCCCGCTTCCCCGATCCGCTCAGCGCCCACATCGATGCGCGCTGGAAGGAGCGGCTGGCGGGCGGCTCGCTGTTCGTCAACGATCAGTTCGTCACGCTCGTCCGCCGCCCGGCCCGCGGCAAGGCCGGGCTGGCCGAGAAGGCCGGCAAGCTGTGGAGCCGCAAGTGCAGGCGCGAGGTCGAGGCCGACCCCAGGGACGTACGCGCGCTCAAGGCGGCCGCCACCGGGCTCGTCGCCTCGCTACAGGCCTATGGCGCGGCGCTACTGGGCGACTACACCGGACCTACCGGAAGCACCTGTAACGAGGTGCTCGAGCTCTTGAGCGCGCTCTACAACGGCGAGATGCGCCCGGTGCGCCGCCCGGCGGACGAGACCGACATCGGCCACATGCTGCCCTATCGCCGCGCCAGCTTCGGGCTCGACGCGATGGAACTGCGCGGCTCGGGCGAGCCTGACTTCGCCGCCCTGCTCAGCCTCAAGGACTATCCCGACGCGACCAGTCCCGGACTGCTCGACGCGCTGCTGCGGCAGCCGTTCGAGATGGTCGTCTCCGAAAGCTACGCGCCGCAGGAACGCACCACCGCGCGCGAGCGGATGGACCTGGCGATCCGCCGATTGAAGTCCGCCGACGAGGAGGCGATGGCCGAGCGCGCCGACATGCTCGCCGCGCCCGATGCGCTGCGGGGCGGCGCGGTCGGCTTCGGCGACCCTCACCTCACCGTGCTGGTGCGCTCGGCGACCCTGCCGCGGCTCGACGAGGCGACCGCCGCCTGCGCCGCCGCGCTGGCCGATACCGGCGCCATCGTGGTGCGCGAGGACACCAATCTCGAACCGGCGTTCTGGGGCCAGTTCCCGGGCAACGAGCAGTACGTCGTGCGGCGGGCGATGATCTCGAGCGCCAACATGGCGAGCTTCGGGTCCTTGCACGGCATGGCGCTCGGCCAGGCCGAGGGCAACCACTGGGGCGAGGCGGTGACGCTGCTGCAGACCACCAGCGCGACGCCGTTCTTCTTCAATTTCCACAGCGGCGACCTCGGCAATTTCTCGGTCATTGGGCCGAGCGGGTCGGGCAAGACCGTGGTGATGAACTTCCTCGCCGCCCAGGCGCAGAAGTTCCGCCCCCGCACGATCCTGTTCGACAAGGACCGCGGCGCCGAGCTGTTCGTGCGCGCGATCGGCGGACGCTACGACGCGATCCGCAGCGGCGAGCCGACCGGGTTCAACCCGCTCGCACTGCCCGATACGGCGAGCGGCCGCGCGTTCCTGCGCGAGTGGCTCGGCGTGCTGCTCGAAGCGGACGGGCCGGAAGAACTCGCCACCATCAACCAGGCGGTCGACGCAGCCTACCAGAACGATCCGTCGCTGCGCCGGCTGCGCCATTTCAAGGAACTGCTCTCGGGCGCCAGGCGGCCGCAGCCGGGTGACCTCGCGGATCGCCTCACCCCCTGGATCGCCGGCGGCGAGCATGGCTGGCTGTTCGACAACCAGACGGACAAGCTCGACTTGTCGGCGCGCGTGCTCGGCTTCGACATGACCGCGCTGCTGGAGAGCCCGCGGCTGCGCACGCCGGTGATGATGTACCTGTTCCACCGCATCGACGAGCGGCTCGACGGCAAGCCGACGATGATCCTGATCGACGAGGGGTGGAAGGCATTGGACGACGCGGTGTTCGCCGCGCGCATCCGCGATTGGCTCAAGACCCTGCGCAAGCGCAACGCGCTGGTCGGCTTCGCCACCCAGTCCGCCCGAGACGCGCTCGAAAGCCGCATCTCGGCTGCGCTGGTCGAGCAGACCGCGACGATGGTCTTCATGCCCAACGCGCGCGCGCGTTCGGAAGACTATTGCGACGGCTTCGGGCTCACGAGCCACGAGCTCGCGCTGATCCGCTCGCTCCCCGCGCACAGCCGCTGTTTCCTGATCCGCCAGCCCGATGCGAGCGTGGTCGTGCGGCTCGACCTCGCCGGCGCGCCCGAGGTGCTGACCGTGCTGTCGGGCCGCGAGAGCTCGGTGCGCCGGCTCGACCTGCTGCGCGAGGCGGTCGGTGACGATCCGGCGGACTGGTTCCCGGCGCTCACCGGGCACGCCTGGCCGGGCGGGCGCAGCGCGGGCGAAGAACTGGGACCGGACGACGCGGCGCTGCCGTTCCGCCTGGCCGCCGAATGAGGACGGGCGAATGAGCGGCGCTTGCGAAGCGGCGGCCGGCGAGCTCGGCAACGGCGTCGCCGCAGCGCTGCGCGCGGTCGACTGCGTCGCGGGCGAGGCCACCGCACAGGCGTTCGGCCGGCTGTTCGCGCCGGGCGGCAGCCTGGTCCCGGTGCTGACGATCGTGCTGACGCTCTTCGTCGCGTTCTTCGCGCTCAGCCTGCTGCTCGGCCGTTCGCGCCTGGGCGTCAGCGCGCTGACCCCGCGGATGATGACGCTGGGGCTGGTGCTGACCTTCGCGACAAGCTGGATCGCCTACCAGTCGGTGGTGTGGAACATGGCGGTAGGCGGGCCCGACTGGCTTGCCGGAGTGCTCACCGGCAGCCAGGGCTCGGCTACGCGAGTGTTCGGGCAGAAGATCGACGTGGTGTTCCAGGCGGTCCAGCAGGCGACGCAGGGGCATGACAAGGATATCGGCGCGTTCAGCCCCGAAGGCATTGTGTGGCTGGGCGCGATGCTGTTCCTGCTCGGCACCGTGGGCGTGCTGGTGACCGCGCGGATCGGGCTAGCGGTGCTGGTGGCGCTGGG
>JBQCFR010000337.1:0-4593 GCA_051958885.1 Tsuneonella sp. | reverse complement strand
GCTCTTCGGCGTTCGGGCTCGTGGACGATCCGGGACAACACGTCGGTGAGTCGCGCCCCGGACTCGTCACGCTGTGGCAGCCGGTGACCGCGCGGCCAGACGACGACGAGGACGACGAGGGACCCGAGAGCTGGCTCAGCGAGCCCGAGCGGCGAATGGCCGACCGCATCGCCGCGCAAGTCAGGCAGTGGCTCGCCGAGGGATTTCCGCTGGTCAAGGGCGGGGCGCGCAACGCTGGTCCCGGGGATATTATGGTCCTCGTGCGCAAGCGGCGCGAGCTCGCCGGGCTGATCGTCGCGCGGCTCCACGCGGCCGGCGTGCCGGTGGCGGGGGTCGACCGGCTGCGGCTCGGCGCGCCGCTCGCGGTCAAGGACCTGATGGCCGCGCTGCGCTTCGCGGTACAGCCGGGCGACGACCTGAGCCTTGCCAACCTGCTCGTCTCGCCGCTCGGCGGGTGGACCCAGCAGGACCTGCTCGATCATGGCTGGCGCAAACCCGGTGTGCGGCTGTGGGACCACTTGCGTGACGGATCGGCGCCTCTGGTGGCGGAGACCGTCGGCCGGCTGCGCGAGCTGCTCGCGCGCGCCGACTGGGAGCCGCCGCAGGCGCTGCTCCACTGGCTGCTCACCGGGCCGTGGCAGGGACGGCGCCAGCTCGTCGCGCGGCTCGGGCGCGAGGCGAACGACCCGATCGACGAGCTGCTCAACGCGGCCAACGCCTTCGCCGCCGCGCACGTGCCGAGCCTGCAGGGTTTCATCACGTGGTTCGATGCGGGCGAGGGCGAGCTCAAGCGCGAGACAGGGGCGAGCGAGGGACTCGTCCGGGTGATGACGGTGCACGGCAGCAAAGGCCTGCAGGCGCCGATCGTGATCCTGGCGGACGCCACGGGCAATCCCGACAGCTCGCCCACGCGCGGGCTGACGCTGACGGAGGACCTGCCCGGCGGGGGTGGGCGGACTTTGCCGCTGCCGGGCCTCAGGCGCGAGGAGAAAGTCGGGCCGATCGCGGCGGCGGAAGAGATGGCCGCGCGCGAGGAGCGCCAGGAGCACTGGCGGCTGCTCTACGTCGCGATGACCCGCGCGGAGGAGGCGCTGTTCATCGGCGGCGCGCTGGGCAAGCGCGAGAAGGAACCCGCGCCCGACAGCTGGTTCGCGCGCCTGGCGCCGCTGGTCGGAACCGAGGCGATCGACGACGCCATCTGGGGCTGGCGGCTCGAGCGCGGCGAGCGGGCGGCGCCGGCGCCAAGGGACGTGCGCGTACCTGAAGCGCGCGCTGCACCGGAGCTACCCGACTGGGCGCTGCAGCCGATCGGCCCCGAGCCGCGCCCGCCGCGCCCCCTCGCACCGTCGTCGGCCGGGCAGGATCGCAGCCCCGATCCGCCGCTTGCGCCGGACGCCGCGCGCGATGCGGCACGGCGGGGCGTGCTCATCCACCGGCTACTCGAACGCCTGCCCGACGTCGCGCCCGAGCGCCGGATGGAGACCGCCCGCGCGTGGCTTGCGCGGCAGGGTGCGGACCTCGATTTGGCGGCGCGCGATGAAATCGCCTCCGCCGCATTGGCAGTGCTCGACACGCCCGGATTCGTTGGCATCTTCTCACCCGCTGCGCTCGCGGAGGTGCCGCTGGCAGCGACGGTTGGCGGCCAGGTGATCGCGGGCAGCGCCGACAGGCTGCTGATCACGCCGGAGAAGATCACCGTGGTCGACTTCAAGACCGCCCGGCGTCCGCCCGACTCCCTCTCCGATGTGCCGGTGTCGACCTTGCGCCAGTTGGCCGCGTATGCGGCAGTGCTGGAGGCGATCTACCCGGGGCGGGAGATTGCCGCCGCGGTACTCTACACGCAGACGCCGCAGCTCATTGCGATACCCGCCCACGTCTTGGCCGAGCACAAGGCCGGGTTATCGTCACAATCGGAAAGCTTTGCCTTGCCGCCGGTTGAGTAAGCGCCGGCGCGCCCTAGATTGCCCGCACACGCAGTTGGAGATCATCCCATGCCGACCATCGCCGTCACCGATTCGAGCTTCAAGGCCGATGTCCTCGATAGCGACACGCCCGTGCTCGTCGATTTCTGGGCCGACTGGTGCGGGCCGTGCAAGATGATCGCCCCGGCGCTCGAGGAAATCGCGGACGAGCTCGGCGACAAGGTCAAGATCGCCAAGATGGACATCATGGAGAACACCGGCGTTCCCGGGCAGATCGGCGTGCAGTCGATCCCGCTGATGGTGCTGTTCAAGAACGGCAAGCCGGTCGCGCAGAAGCTCGGCGCGGCCCCCAAGATGCAGCTCAAGGGCTGGCTCGAAAGCGAGCTCTAGTCCTTCGAACTTCGGCGCAGGCTGGCCCTTCGAGACGCTCGGACGTTGTCCTCGCTCCTCAGGGCGACCGGATTGCTCGCACAATCCCGTTCGTCCTAAGGAGCCGAAGCCGCATGGCTGAGGCGTCTCGAAAGACCTCGCTTGGGCTAGGTCTTCGCGGCCTCGCGCAGGACGGGGCGAATCAGGGCGATGAAGTCGTCCCAGATGGCGGGAGACGAAGCGGCGAGCAGGCCGCGGGTTTCGTAGTCGTCGACCAAGTATTCGCTGCCGTCGTAGCGCGCCGCCCTGCCGCCCGCCTCGTTGAGCCAGAGCACGCCCGCCGCGTGATCCCACGGCATGATCCGGTTGAAACTCGACACATCGTTCTGGCCGAGTGCGAGCCGGGGGTACTGCTCCGCCGCGCAGCGCGGGATTTCCACGAGTTCGTATTCCGGCTCGATGTTCGCCTCCATCCATCTCGCCTGGTCGGGCGTGACATAGAGCTTGGAGATCGCAGCAACCGGCGGCTGCTTGCCGCTGGTGCGCGCGGTCACGCGTTCGCCGCCAAGGAATGCACCCTGGCCGCGGTGAGCCGAGCAGAAGCGGTCGGTGAGGCAGTCGTAGATCCACCCCGATACCGCGCGGCGATCCTCGCAGCGGGCGACCAGCACGCCGAAGTGGGGACGGCCGGCGGCGAAGTTCGCGGTCCCGTCGATGGGGTCGATGATCCAGCACGGCCCCTTGAGCCGGTCGAGCACTGCGGGATCGGCGGGGACGGCCTCCTCGCCGACGATCGCGAGCGACGAATCGAGCCGTGCGAGCCCTTCGGACAGGAGCGCCTCGGACTCACGGTCAGCGACTGTGACCAGCTCGTTCGGCAACTTCTCGAACACCTCGCCTGCCGCGAGGTTGCGGTAACGGGGCATGATGATCTCGGCGCTCGCCTTGCGCACCAGCGCGGCGATCGCGCTGTCGAGCGCAGCGTTCCCTGCCGCGGCGCTCAACTGCGGTAGTCCGCGTTGATCGCGATGTAACCGTGAGTGAGGTCGCAGGTCCACACCGTCGCGCGGCCGCTTCCGAGCCCCAAGTCGATCTCGATCGAGACCTCGCTTCCTTGCAGATGTTTCGCCACCGGCGCCTCGTCGTAGTCCGCCAGGGGCAATCCCTCGCGCGCGGCCCAGGTTCCCCCGAAGCCGATCGACAGCCGGTCGCGGTCGGCCGGCTCGCCCGCCTTGCCGACCGCCATCACCACGCGGCCCCAGTTGGCGTCCTCGCCGGCGATGGCGGTCTTCACCAGCGGAGAGTTCGCGACCGCCAGCCCGATCCGCCGCGCGCTGTCGTCGCTCGCCGCGCCGCTCACCGCGATTTCGATGAACTTGCGCGCGCCTTCCCCGTCGCGGACGACGAGGTGCGCCAGCTGGCGGCACACGTCGTGCACGGCCGCCGCGAACGCATCGGCGCCCGCATCCTCGAACGAGCGCAGCGGCGCATTGCCGGCTGCTCCGGTGGCGAACGCCAGCACGGTGTCGCTGGTCGAGGTATCGCCGTCGACCGTGATGCAGGAGAACGTATCACGGTTGGCCGCGCTCAGAACTTCCTGCAGGAATGCGGGATCGACCGCCGCGTCGGTGAACACGTAGCCGAGCATCGTCGCCATGTCGGGGGCGATCATCCCGCTGCCCTTGATGATCCCGACGAGCTCGACACGGCGCCCCCCGACGATCGCCGACGCCGCCGCGCCCTTGGAGAAAGTGTCGGTCGTCCCGATGGTCGCCGCGGCTTCCTCCCACGAGCAGGGAGGTGCGGCGAAGACCGCCTGGAGCCCTTCGCGCGCCTTGTCCTGCGGCAGCGGCACGCCGATCACCCCGGTCGAGGAGACGAACACTTCGCTCGGCTCGCAGCCGAGGTGCGCGGCGACCTGCGCCATGATCGCCTCGACCGCATCGCGCCCGCGGTAGCCGGTGAAGGCATTGGAGTTACCCGCATTGACCACAAGCGCGCGCGCCTTGCCGAGCCGCGCCTGCTCGCGCCCGAGCTCCACCTCGCTCGAGCAGCAGACATTGCGGGTGAACACTCCGGCGACCGCGGTGCCCGGCGCGAGTTCGACGAAGGTCAGGTCGCAGCGCCCCCAGTCCTTGTATCCGGCGCGCGCGATCCGCGGCGTGACGCCCGCGATCTGCGGAGCGACGGGGAAGGGCAGGGCAAGCGGAGAGCGTTCAAGGTCCATTCACGCGCCAGTAGGAATTATCGGCGAGTCCGTAAACGCGCTTTGCTTGGGGGAAAGGGTGGACGCGATGGAGGT
>JBQCFR010000336.1:0-7778 GCA_051958885.1 Tsuneonella sp. | reverse complement strand
CGGGCGACGCGCGGCGCGAGCCGGCGCTCGACGAGTCCGGCCGCTCCCCCGGCGTGGCGTGCCAGTTGGTCGACGCCGCGATCGACTATGATTCCGATGCCAGCCCCCTGGGCAAGGCGCGCCAGGCGATGGCCGAGGCGGCCGAGTTCGCCGTCGCGCGGGGGTATTAATGCCTAGGGATACTTGATCCTCCCACGCTCACCGGGACGGTGGGCATCGGGCTTGTCGCGCCACACAAATTCAATTTCAAATGGGACGTTCAAGGCCCTCCCACAGCGTCCGATAATCTTGACGGCATCCTCGGCGGAAACCCCTTGGAACGAAAGCCTGTGCTCGGGCACGTACTTGTAGCCATGGTCCTCGAAGCGCCCCTCCCGGATATTGGCGCCAGAAAGTCGGCGAAGATCATCAACGGAACCTGCCTTCTTTAGAACCTCAATCAGTGAGTGGCGGACGAAGCTGTCCCAGTTGTGCTTTGATGGTTTTACTCCATTGAAATGTCCTCCCATGACCTTGGCATGGGTCAACGGCGGCAGCGCCTCAAGCGAATACGAGCTTTCGCGCGGGCTGTTCTCAGGCAGTGTGCGGTCGACCTGCCGTCCTTCGAAAGCGTCCAGCAGTTTCGAAACCACAGTCGCGGGCGTATCGACAAAGGGTTGAGCCAGAGCTTGAAGGCGAGGGAAATCGGAATCGAGTATGTCAATTTTCATGGTGCACCTCCATAAATTTATAATCTCATATTCTCATATTTGGACATGAAGGTCAACGCGCCTTCATTGCCCGTCCTTGCGGTCCTGCCTTCCCTCCTCGCGGCCTTGCGCGAAGGCACTGGCGGCGTGCTCGTCGCGCCGCCCGGTGCGGGCAAGACCACCGCGGTCGCGCCGGCGCTGATCGACGAGGACTGGTGCACGGGCCAGGTGATCCTGACCTCGCCGCGCCGGGTCGCAGCGCGCGCGGCGGCGGAGCGGATGGCGGAGCTGCTCGGCGAGAAGCCGGGCGAGACCATCGGCTACGTCACCCGGCTCGACAGCCGCCAGTCGGCCCGCACCCGCGTGCTGGTCATGACCGAGGCGATCTTCGTAAACCGCCTCGTCGCCGACCCCGAGCTCGTCGGCGTTTCGGCAGTGCTGTTCGACGAGGCGCACGAGCGGCACCTCGACAGCGACCTCGGGCTCGCGTTCGTGCTCGAAAGCCGCGCCGTGTTGCGCGATGATCTCCGCGTGCTGGTGATGAGCGCGACTATCGACGGGGCGCGCTTCGCGCGGCTGCTGGGCGCGGGCACACCGGTGATAGAAAGCGCGGGCAAGGCGTACCCGCTGCGGATCGAATGGCTCGGCAGCCGGCCGCACGTTCGGGTGGAGGATGCCATGGCCGACGCGGTCGTGCAGGCCTGGCGCGCGGAGCAGGGCGACGTGCTCGCGTTCCTCCCCGGCGTGCGGGAAATCGAGCGCACGCGCGAGCGACTCGAGACTCGGCTGCCCGGCGCGCTGATCCTCCCGCTTCACGGGCAGGTCGATCCGGCTGGCCAGCGCGCGGCGATCCGGCGCGATCCGCAGGGTCGGCGGCGGATCGTGCTGGCGACGAGCATAGCGGAAACCTCGCTGACGCTCGACGGCGTGGCGGTGGTGGTCGACAGCGGCCTCTCGCGCCGCGCCGAGTTCGACAAGGCGGCGGGCACGACGCATCTCGTCACCACTCGCGCCAGCCAGGCCGCCGCGGCGCAGCGGGCCGGGCGCGCGGCGCGCCAGGGGCCGGGCGTCGCTTACCGTCTGTGGGAAGAGGCGGGGCACGCGGGGCGGCCACCGTTCGATCCGCCGGAGATGCTCACCGCCGACCTCGCACCGCTCACGCTCACGCTGGCGCAGTGGGGCGCAGGCGATCCGGCCGCGCTGCCGTGGCTCGACCCGCCGCCGGCGGCGTCGCTCGCCGCGGCGCGCGGCCGGTTGAACTCGCTCGATGCGCTCGACGAGGCGGGGCGGCTGACCGAACGTGGCGCGCGGCTCGCTGCGATGCCGATGGACCCGGCGCACGCGGCGATGGTGCTGTTCGGCGCGGAGCACGGCGCACCGGAGGCGGCGGCGAAGATCGCGCTGCTGCTGCAGGAACGCGGCCTCGGCGGCCTGGGCGAAGACCTTGCGCTGCGGCTGCAGCGCTGGGACGCCGATCGTTCGCCGCGGGCAGACGCGAGCCGCAAGCTCGCGGCGGGGTGGGCGAAGAAGGCCAAACAACTGGCCTACGCCGAATGCAGGGGAGGGGAGGACGTCCCGTTGGGAATCTGCCTCGCGGCCGGCTTGCCGGACAACCTCGCCCGCCGGCGCGACAGCTCGGGCGACCACTGGGTCTCCGCCGGTGGGCGCGGGTAGGTGCTCGATCCGGGGTGCCCGCTCGCGCGCGCCGAGTGGCTCGCGATCGGCGAGGCGCAGGGGCAGGCGAAGGGCGCGCGGATCACCGCTGCGCTGGCGCTCGAGACCGCCGACGTCGAGCGTTGGCTCGCGCATCGGATCGAGCGCCGCAGCGTGCTGAGCTGGACCAGCGAGCGGGTGGAGGCGCGGCTCGAGCGGCGGCTCGGCGCGATCACGCTCGCCAGCGGCCCCGACCCGTCGCCCGACGGTGAAGCGGTCACCGCGCTGCTTGTGGACAAGGCGGTGGACAGGCTGGGGAAACTGCTGCCCGCCGAGCTGCTCGCCCGCGCGCGCTTCGCCGGGATCGAGGCGTTGTCCGAGAGCGCACTACGCGACAGCGCTGAGCTCTGGCTGGCCCCGCTGCTTGCCAGGCGGCGCGATCTCGACTTGCCCGACGGCAAGCTCGTGGACGCGCTGCTCGGGCTGCTCGACTGGAGCACGCGCCAGCGGCTCGACGCCGCCGCGCCGCGCGAGTTCGTCAGCCCGGCGGGCACGCATCACCCGATCGACTACACCGGCGACGACGCGCCGAGCGTCGAGGTGCGCGTGCAGGCGCTGTTCGGGCTCGAGACGCACCCGCTGGCCGGGCGTACGCCGCTGCTGCTCAAGCTGACCAGCCCCGCAGGCCGCCCGATCCAGGCGACGCGCGACCTGCCGGGCTTCTGGCGCGGCAGCTGGGCCGAGGTGAAGAAGGAGATGAAGGGCCGCTATCCCAAGCACCGCTGGCCCGACGAACCGTGGGCGGAAAAGCCGAGCCTGAAGACCAAGAACGCCTTCCAACGCTCCGAAAGCTGAATTAAGGGCTCCGTCATGGCCGCACGCATCTACCAACGCCCCAAGAACGCCATGCAATCGGGCAAGGCGCTCACCGACCAGTGGATCCTCGAATTCGAGCAGTCCGAGGCTCGCCGTCCGGATCCGCTGATGGGCTGGGCCGGCAGCGGTGATACGCAGGCGCAGATCGTGCTCAGCTTTCCGACTTGCGACGAAGCGCAGGCCTACGCCGCGAAGTACGGCATCGCCGCGCGCGTCCATTCCACCCCGCCCAAGCGGCTGAAGATCCAGGCTTACGCGGATAATTTTCGCTAGCTTGCAAGCGCCCCCCGCGCAGAACGGTTCGACGAGAATCCTTCGCTTTCCTTTTTCGTCGCCCCGGACTTGATCCGGGGCTTGGCTTTCTTGCGGCGCCGCGCTGGAGCAAAGCCTTCGCCCGCATCAAGTGCGGGCCGACGAGGAGGAGTGTTGCTATCGACTGCGACGACCTCGTGGTGCGCGGTCCTAGGAACCGCGCGCGCTTGCAATCCGCTCGGCGCCCCGCCATATGCCCGCCCGGGAGTCGGGTGGACGTTCGCGTCTGCTCACCGGGTCAGGTCCGGAAGGAAGCAGCCCAGGTAGATGGCAGCGGGTCGCCCGGCTCCTTTTTACCCACATCGGCATGACATTCGCGGTGGCCTCACCTAGTTGAGAGCGATGACCGATTCCGCGGACACGTTTGGCGAAGCCGCGCCCGAAGACGGCGGCGAAGAGCTGCCCAGCGCCGCCGAATTGGAGGCCGCGGGGCAGAACGCGCTATTCGGCGAGTCCTCGCCTGCGGCTCCGGCGCCGGAGAAGCCAGTCACGAGCGCCGCGCAGCCGTACCGCGTGCTCGCGCGCAAGTACCGGCCGCAGACGTTCTCCCAGCTCATCGGACAGGAGCCGATGGTCCGCACGCTCGCCAATGCGATTCGGCGCGACCGGCTGGCGCACGCGTTCCTGATGACCGGCGTGCGCGGAGTCGGCAAGACCTCGACCGCCAGGCTTATCGCCAAGGCGTTGAACTGCATCGGGCCGGACGGGCAGGGCGGCCCGACGATCGACCCATGCGGGGTGTGCGAGCCGTGCCGCGCAATCGCCGAAGGGCGCCATATCGACGTCATCGAGATGGACGCCGCGAGCCACACCGGCGTCGACGACGTGCGCGAGATCATCGAGGCGGTGCGCTATTCGGCAGTCAGCGCGCGCTACAAGATCTACATCATCGACGAGGTTCACATGCTCAGCCGCAACGCGTTCAACGCGTTGCTCAAGACGCTCGAGGAACCGCCGCCGCATGTGAAGTTCCTGTTCGCGACGACCGAGGTCGAGAAGCTGCCGGTCACCGTGCTCAGCCGCACCCAGCGCTTCGACTTGCGGCGTATACCGAGCGAACTGCTCGAAGAGCATTTCGCCTCGATCTGCCGCCTGGAGAACGTCGAGGCGGAGCCCGAGGCGCTGGCGCTGATCGCGAGTGCGGCCGAGGGCTCCGTGCGCGACGGGCTATCGATCCTCGACCAGGCGATCGCTCACGCCGATCTCGACACCGATGGGAAAGTCACGGCGGCGCGGGTGCGCGACATGCTCGGGCTGGCCGACAAGGGCGCGCAGCGGCGGTTGTTCGCGGCGCTGCTCGAAGGCGATCCGCGCGCGCTGCTCACTTCGCTGGCCGACCAGTATGCGCTCGGGATCGAGCCGCTCGCGCTGAGGCGCAGTCTGAGGGAGCTGACCACCAGGATCACCGTGGGCCAGGTCGGCGGCACCGGCGCCGACGCGCCGACTCCGGAAGAGCGCACGGCGATTGATGAGTGGGCGGAGCGCCTCGGCGCCGGCCAGCTCCACCGGCTGTGGCAGCTGCTGCTCAAGGGCTACGACGAGGTGCGCGGCGCTCCGGATCCGCTGATCGCGGCGCAGATGGCGCTGCTGCGCACGCTGCACGCCGCGGACATGCCCGATCCCGGCACGCTCGCGAAGACGCTCGAGGGCATCGTCGCCCGCGCCGGGACCGCGCCAGCGGCGACTGGCGGCGCACCGGCTCCGGCGCCCGCCGCGCGCATCGACTGGGTCGAGCTGGTCCGCGATATCGACGACAAGATCGGCCAGCTCCACCTCGCGACCCGGCTGCGCATGCAGGTGCGCCCGATCGCAGTCGAGGACGGGCGGCTGGTCTACCGCCAGGCTCCCGGGTTCACCGAAGACCTCGCGCCCGAGCTCAAGCAGGCGCTGCTCGAGCTTACCGGCAAGCGCTGGCAGGTCGAACAGGGCGCGGGCGAGGGCGAACCGACGCTGGTCGAGCGGGGCCAGGCCGCCAAGCAGGCCGCCGCCGCCACTCTGCGCGCCGATCCGCTGGTCGAGGCCGCCTTCGCCGCATTCCCGCAGGCCGAATTGATCGAGGACGACGACGCGTCCTCACCGCCATGGAGTCGCCACGCATGAAATCGATGGAAGAGATGATCCAGGCTGCCCAGCAGGCGGCCGAGACGATCCAGAAGCAGATGAACGAGGCCCAGGCCAAGCTCGACAGCCTCGAGGTCGAGGGCGCTGCGGGCGGCGGGTTGGTCAAGATCCGCTGCACCGCGAAGGGCCGCATTCTCGGCGTCAGCAGCGACGACAGCCTGATGAAGTCCGAAGAGAAGCAGATGCTCGAAGACCTCGTCACCGCCGCGTTCAACGACGCGCGCGGGAAGGCCGACCGGGTCGCGGGCGAGGAGATGCAGAAGATTCAGAGCGGCATGGGTCTGCCGCCCGGCATGAACATCCCCGGCTTCAGCTGAGGCGCCCGCCTAAGCGACGATCCGCACCGGCACGCCCTTGGCGGCCGGGGTCTTCGACAGCTCGTCGTGGTACCACAGCGGGACCAGCGGGTTGAGCTCGGGGAAGTAGCCGGCGAGCGTTCCGGCGGGCAGGTCGTAAGGCACGACCTCGAGGCCGGCCACCGCGCGGCGTTCGGCGTCGCGCCCGTCGGCGTCGGTCTCGAGCGTCACCGTCTGCCCCGCCTCAAGCCCGCTGGCGACGATGTCCTCGGGCCGCATCATCACGATCATCCGGCTGCCCTTGAGCCCGCGCAGGCGGTCGTCGTGGCCGTAGATCGTGGTGTTGAACTGGTCGTTCGAGCGCAGCGTGACGAGGTGGAAGCGCCCGTCAGCGTCGCCGATCCCGCAGGCGTTGAGCACGCTCGGGTCGGTGAACTCGGCCTTGCCGCTGTCGGTCTTCCAGATCCGCTCGTGCGCCGGGTTGCCGCGGTAGAATCCGCCCGGCTGGTTCATTCGCGCGTTCATGCCGTGGAACTGGTCGGGGAAGGTGCGCGCGATCAGGTCGCGGATCAGCGCGTAGTCGCCGCACCATTCGTCCCACTTGAGATTCGGGTGCGGGGGCAGGGCGGCCTTGGCCAGCCCGCAAACGATCGCCGTCTCGCTCCTGAGGTGCTCGCTCGCCGGAGTCCGCCGCCCGATCGAGCCGTAGATGTGGCTGAAGCTGTCCTCGATGCTGACCTGCTGCGGTCCGCTCGCCTGCTCGTCGGCTTCCGAGCGCACCAGGCACGGCAGGATCCAGCTCGTCTTGCCGGGCATGCAGTGCGTGGTGTTGAGCTTGGTCGCGACATGGACGGTGATCTCCATTTCGCCCCATTTCTCGTGCACGCGCTCGTGATCGGGCACCGCCTTGGCGAGGTTGCCGCCGAGCCCGATGTAGCCCTTGTTGCTGCCGTCGAGCAGCGCCTCGAGGAACTCCACCGTCGTGTGCCCGTCCTCCGCCGGGGTTTCGAGATCGAACAGCTCGCGGTACTTCTCGACCGGCGCCAGCGCGACTTTCTCGGTGATGCCAACGGTCCGCTGTCCTTGCACGTTGGAGTGCCCGCGGATCGGCGAGCAGCCGGCGCCCTGGCGGCCGATGTTACCGCCGAGCAGCAGCAGGTTCACCAGCAGCCCGATCGACTGGCTTCCGTGGACGTGCTGGGTAAGCCCCATGCCGTAGATGCCGATGACCCGCTCGGCGCTGACGTAGACGTCTCCCGCGCGCTCCAGATCGGCGCGCGCCAGTCCTGAGGCGCGCTCGATCTCCTCCCAGCTGGTGGCGTGGAGCTTGGCGAGGAACGCGTCGAAGCCGTGCGTGTGCTGCTCGATGAACGCGCGGTCGAGCACGTGCTGGCCGCCGCGCGCGGCGGCCTCGGCATCGCGCTCGATCACCCGCTTGCACACGCCCATCAGCGCCGCGATGTCCCCGCCGGGCCGCACCTGCAGGTACATGTGGTTCATCCTGGTCGGCTTGCCGACCGTCATCTGCACCGGGTTCTGCGGATTGACGAACTCGACCAGGCCGCGTTCGCGCAGCGGGTTGAACACCACGATGCGGCAGCCCCGCTCGACCGCCTTCTGCAGCGGGTGGAGGATGCGCGGACTGTTGGTGCCCGGGTTCTGCCCGAGGTAGAAGATCGCGTCGCAATGCTCGAGATCGTCGAGCGTGCAGGTGCCGACCGGCGATCCGGTGACTTTCTTGAGCCCGACCGAGGTCGTCTCGTGGCACATGTTCGAGCTGTCGGGCAGGTTGTTGTTGCCGAACGCCCGCGCGAAGATCGCGTAGAGGTAA